>NZ_JBFHFD010000758.1:0-3868 GCF_041583735.1 Novipirellula sp. | reverse complement strand
TGGACATCTCCGGTGAAACTGCCGCGACGCTGAAAGCCTATGGCGTCGAGGGCGGCAGCAAACTACGAGGCGAGTATGCCCAGAACTGCATCTTGGCTCGTCGGTTACTCGAAAAAGGAGTCCGCGTCGTCCAACTGTTCAACGGCAGCGATCCCTCGGGCGGAAACGGCATCACGAACTGGGACTCTCATTCGGACATCGAAAAAACGCATGCGATGCAGGCCGAGATCATGGATCAACCGACTGCGGCCCTGTTCGCCGATCTGAAGCAACGCGGAATGCTTGAAAACACGCTGGTGGTTTGGGCCACCGAATTCGGACGGATGCCATTTTTGCAAGGCAACGGTACTGGACGTGACCATAACCCAAGTGCATTTACTTGCTTTTTGGCGGGTGCCGGTGTCAAGAAGGGATTCAGCTACGGCGAAAGCGACGAATTTGGCTTCAAAGCCGCAATCAACCCGACAACGGTTTATGACTTCAACGCGACACTGTTGCATTTGATGGGGCTCAATCACGAACGTTTGACCTTCTATCACAACGGGATCGAGCGGCGACTGACGAATGTCCACGGTCATGTCATCAAGGACGTGTTGGCCTAAAACCACCTGTTCGTCCAAGCGACATGTTGGCCCAAACCGCGTGTTGCCTCAAGCGGACGCCACGCGAGTTTCAAATCGCTTTACCCGCACTTGCATCATCCAACATTCCGCCCCGCGGTGTCCTTTTACTCGTCCCTCCAAATCAGATCACACCCATGCTGACCCGCGATTCTATCGGCCGATCATCCATCTATCTGTCCTACCTATTGTTGTGCGCCGCTGCCGTGTTGACGGTCGCTGCAGCCTCGGCCACCGCATTTGCAGACGAGCCACCAAGACCCAATATTGTGGTCATTCTCTGTGACGATCTTGGTTACGCGGACGTCGGTTTCAACGGGGCCAAAGATATCCAAACTCCGTCGCTTGACCATCTAGCCCGCAACGGAACGATTTTTACGTCCGCCTACGTGACGCATCCCTTCTGTGGCCCGAGTCGCATGGGATTGATGGCGGGCCGCTATCCGCACGAGTTTGGGGCCCCCTTTAATCTGCCCAATGCAGGACTCGGCATCGAGCAATACAACCGCCAAGGCATTCCGGTTGTGGAAACACTAATAAGCACGGTGCTGCAGACAGCTGGCTATTACACCGGAGTGGTGGGTAAATGGCATTTGGGGATCGATCCACCGTTTCACCCAAACAACCGCGGCTTCGATGATTTCTACGGTTTCCTTGGCGGAGGACACGACTATTTTCCCGAGAAATACATGGCGACTTATGAACGTCAAAAAAAGGCAGGAAAAACCACCTTTAATGACTACATTCTTCCGCTCGAGCATAATGGCCAACAGGTCAACGAAACGCAGTACATGACCGACGCGCTTTCACGCGAAGGCGTGCGATTCGTGAAAGAGGCGGCAGAAAGAGACGCTCCGTTTTTCCTCTATCTTTCGTACAACGCGCCGCACACACCGCTGCAAGCCAAAGAGGAAGACCTCGCCCAATACGCGGATATCAAAGACGAGAAACGCCGAACCTATGCTGCGATGGTGCATGCGGTGGACCGTGGCGTTGGCGATGTGGTTGCCGCGCTCACGCAAGCCGGCAAGTTGAACAATACCTTAATTGTGTTTTTGAGTGACAATGGAGGCAAAGAAGGGACTGGTTCCGACAACACTCCACTGGCAAAAGGAAAGGGAAGCGTTTGCGAGGGTGGATTCCGTGTTCCAATGTTCTTTCATTGGCCCCACGTGGTCCCCGCAGGCAAACGTTTTGATCATCCCGTATCCGCTTTGGATTTCTATCCCACCTTTGCCGGACTGGCGGGAGCAAGCGTTCCAGAGAACAAAGAACTTGATGGCAAAGATATCTGGACCGACTTTCTAGCAGACCGCAGTTCACGCAAAGGACAACCGATCTTTGCGCTGCGTCATTATGCAGCATTCAGCAACGTGGGCATCCGACAAGACCAGTGGAAAGCAACTTGTATCGGTAAACAATGGACACTCTATAACATCGACAACGACATCCACGAAGACAACGACCTCAGCCGCTCGCATCCCGAAGTACTGCGAACCATGATCTCGGCGGCGGAGAAGTGGAGCCATACTCACACCCAGCCTTTGTGGTTCTATACCGAAAAGGAAGGCGAACCGTGGCAGCAAAATCACATGCCCAATTACGAGTCGATCTTTTCAATCGATGGATCGCAATAAACGACACAATATTCCCCGGCCGTTGCATCATCCCTACGTCGAACCATTCGTGAACGATTCACGCAAACAGCCGAGAATCGTTAGCCAATTTTCTGTCGCTTGAAAGTGATTCCGTATTCAAGCGATCGAGGGATGCTCGATAGCCATGATCGTGTTGTCGATTCTCGTGATCCTTAACAAACTGCCCCCCGCTCACTAACACGTGGAAGCCAAAATGATTTTCGCATTTAGAAGCATGCTGTTCCTGACCCTCTCGCTCGCGGTTTCATCGACGGTGATCGCGGATACGCCGCTACCCGTCGGAGACATTTTGCGGGCCAGCCCCGGTGAGTGGGAGTTGGTGCCCGAGTTCTCCGATGAGTTCAACGGAGATACTATCAACGCTCAAAAATGGAACACCAATACCGAGGACTGGGGAACTTGGAGCTGGGAACCCGAAAACACGAGTCAGAACAATGGTTCACTGCATTTGCAGATGGTCCAGCAAACGCATCAACGCGGCAACCAGAAACTCGACTACAAATCAGGAATCGCCAGAACGCACAAGACGATAACCTACGGCTACTTCGAGGCTCGTGTGAAAGGTTGCTCACGTTTCCCCGGAGCATCGCCCGCATTTTGGCTGCATAGCAAAGGCCCCGAAAATCGTTATCGGGCGATAGATGGCGAAACCGTCACCTATTCCGAAATTGATGTGATCGAATTACAGCAGAGCGAATATGACGCGTTGACGAAGCAGCATCACGGCGTGAATCACATCGACTGCAACTTACACACCCAGCTCTTAAAGAATGGGGCAAAAGTGTGGATCCGTCCCAACACCAATCCGCTAATGTGCAAAAACGAGTTTGTGGCGCCGTGGGATCCCCGCGACGACTATCACCTCTACGCCGTTGAAAACACAGAGAATTGGGTCGTGTGGTACATTGATGGAAAAGAAATTGGCAGGAAACCCAACCTGTACTGGCACCTCCCGATGCACATTACATTCTCACTGGGACTTCGCTATCCGTTTGAAGGCTACCAGAATGGGAATCGCGTTCCAGTGTACGAAAAAACCACCAACGAGGGATTTCCGACGGCGATGTCAGTGGACTACGTCCGCGTTTGGCAGAATCGTGCGGCAAAACAGAGCGAGTCGAATATTAGGCAAGTACAAACCGACAAGTCTCGCGTCGCCAAACCCGCCACTGCGATGAAACCGGCAAAAAATAATCCCTCGACCGATGCGACCAAGGCCGAGTTTGTCGCGATGGAAAAGGCAAAATGGGAAAAGGAGGGCTGGAATTGGAATCAAGCCAAGGTGGAATCCAATTTTGACGAGATGGATACCAACCGGGACGGCATCGCCTCGGGACAGGAGCGACAAGCTTGGTTCGAGAAAAAAAGGACTTCGCTAAAGAATGACTCCGCAAATGACAGATAGGCTGCTGGCGTGTCAATGTGGGATAGGTTTCCATGTAAAGCCACCGGAACGTTTTTTGAAAAGAGACCAAACTACAATGACAACGATCTTTCCTACTGAGATTTTGCAGCGATTGAAACAGACACGCGTGGTCGCGGGGTTTTCAGTCGAGAAAGCCGAGCACGCGGTTCCCTTGGCCCAAGCAC
>NZ_JBFHFD010000757.1:0-3875 GCF_041583735.1 Novipirellula sp. | reverse complement strand
CCTGATGATGAAGGGGATTTCTGGCGTGCCTATCGAGCCGTTCGGAGGCGCGCCGCATGCGTTAGAGTTGTCGACCTGGCTGACTGCGACTCTTCCGGACGCGGACACACGCAGCCGTGTCAACATCGCGATCTCGGCCGACCAGATCATGGCCAACTACGTGGGTGCCCACACGTTGCTGCCCTCGCTCGAGCTGGCGACCATGCCTCAGACGTGGAAGGAGAACCAGGCGGGCCTGCACGAGGCGTACTACTCGCACTGCAGCTACCGCTCGCCCACGCAGCCCGTCCCCGCCGAGATCGATCCCCGCAACGTCTTGAACAGGCTGTTTGGCAAGAAGGGGCAGGCCAGTCGAGTCACGAAGGCAAACGCTCTCGACCGACAAATGCTCGACCGTGTGTTGGGCGGCGCGCGGGACCTGCGCCGGACACTGGCCCCAACCGACCAGCAAAAACTTGATGAGTATCTCGACAGCGTGCGCGCGGTCGAACGTCGCATCGTCGCAATCGAGCAACGCCAACAGGAAGCGGCCCTAGAGAAGGCGGGCGTCCGCTCGGCCAAACGTCACGCCAGCGATTCGCCGCCAATCGAGGTCAAGATTCCCGAGGGTGACAAACGCAGCGAATACATGCAGGTGATGTGCGACCTGACCGTCCTGGCATTTCAGACGGACACCACACGCGTCAGTACGTACATTGGGTCCACGCCCAACGGCGTGTCTTATCCCGAGTTGGGCTTTACAGACAAGCACCACTCGCAGACGCACCACGAGAATCGAAAAGAGATGGTCCGAAAGGTGGCAGCGATCACGAAGTTCAACATCGATCAGTTTGCCTACATGGTGAAAAAGATGGCCAGCCTGCGCGAGGGGGATGGTACGCTACTGGACAACTGCATCATGATGTGGGGCTCGGGGCTGGAAGACGGCAACAAGCATCGACGAGAGAACCTGCCATTCATCGTTGCGGGCAAGGGTGGCGGTTCGATCAAGACCGGGCGTTTTCTGCCCGACGTCAAGGGTAACCAGGGCGACCTGCTCAAGACGCTGCTCTCGTGCGCCGGCGTGCCGCTGGACCGGCCGATCGGCATCGCGACCAAGCAGATCACCGAAATCATGGCCTGATCTTGCTTTAGCAGCCGCAATGCTTCCAGGGAAAGCCCTGGGCTGCTAAATCTAACTTCATCAGCAACGAAGGGCCAAGATTTCAATCGGCACGTTCTGGCAGAAATGACTCAGCGAATTCGAACACAGATCCATCCGGTTGCGTCGCGTGACTCGGTTTCAGGCTTTGCGAATCGTCGCCCACCAAACCCAAGCGATTAAAGCACCTTGCAACGGCAAGCGTGCGACGAGCATCCAGAATGGAATCGACGGAAACAGTTCGGCGTTGGTCATCATAAAAAGGTTTGCTGGAAAGACAGCGACCAACAATGCGATCAAGCCCCATCCCGCTACGCGCCGCAGTCGTGGTACCGCCACGCCAACGCCGCCGAGCACTTCAAAGAATCCTGAGACGTACACCAATGCCAACGGCCAAGGCAGATAGTGCGGCATGATCTTCAAGTAGGTCATCGGCGAGACAAAGTGATTGATGCCTGCCGCTACGAAAACGACGGAAATCAGGCCGATGGAAATCCGTTTGCTCAGCGATCTCGTTTGGCGTTCGATCATGGGAGCTGTTCGTTTTACTTCGCAATGCTGCGATAGGAAAGTGAAATGCCGAGCTTCGAGCTGTCAAACACGCCGCATGCGATCGTTGTTTCGCTCTTCCAAATGTAAGGACAAATTAACAATATCGATGATGATTATGCACTCGAGTCAAAACCCCTCGCCTATTCTTGTTGGCTGGGCACCTCTGTGTTGCGGGGGTCGGTCCTGCCACGCATTCTTCCCGATGCGATTGGCTTTGGTTTGCTGGCTGCGACTCAGTTTTCTACCGAGACGCCTCGGTAGGTCATTTTGGGCTGCTTGCGTAAGAAGCGGCGAGCGATCTCGGGGAGGTCGTCTTCGTGCCCCAGGACAATCACGATGTCGCCCGGTTTTAACAGCAGCGTGGGCGATGGATTCAGTTGCATCGTCCCATCGGCGTGGCGAACGCCGACGATCAAAAAGCTATGGTTGCCACGGATTTCCAGCTCGCTGAGCGGATGATTGGAAAGCTCGGAATCGGAGATGACTTCGAGCTCATTGAACTGCAGTCCAATTCGCCGGAGATCCTCTAGCATCGTTCCTTGATCTTGGATCTGCTCCAAAATACTTTCGGCCGTCGGTTGGGTGATCAACTGGGCCACTTTCTGGGCGCCGATCGCGGTGGGCAAGACGACTTGGTTTGCGCCGCATCCGAGTAGCTTCTTTTCGGTTCGCGGGTTTTCACCGCGAGCGATAATGCGGACGGCCGGGTTCATGTCGCGCGCCGTGATCGTGACAAACACGTTGGTGGCATCGAGCGACAGGACCGCCGCGACGTTCGAGGCGCGTTTGATCCCTGCTTGATCCAGGATGTCTTCCTCGGACGCATCGCCGTGTAGGACAAGGTAACCACGATCTTCGGCAGCACGTAGTCGGTCCAGGTCGGTATCGATCGCGACAAACGGTTTGCCCGAGGCGTATAACTCTCGTGCCAGGATCGTGCCCAAGCGTCCCATCCCACAGATGATCGTGTGGTTGCTGAGTCGCTCAATTCCCTTGGTCATTCGTCGTGCTCCCATTGCTCGGTTCAGTTCGCCATCGATCAACATCTGCATGAATCCGCCGACGGTGTAGATCACCGCACCATAGCCAGCGACGATCACCATGATCGTCAGTGCCCGCAGCGGCGGCGATTCGATCGGATGGACTTCGCCGTAACCGACGCCAAAGATCGTAATCACGACCATGTAAAGGGCATCGTCCAGATGCCAGCCCGCCGCCATGTAGCCGACAACCGCCACCATGCAGATCAATAGAAACAGCACGCCGCCGGTCATGATGCGACGCAGCGGTGGCGAGGCCGCCAGCTGAGAAACCGGCGGCGGTGCGTCAGGCCGCTTGCTCAGCCGATCGGTGTTTCGTTTTTGGTCCACGTTTGCTCACCTCTGCTTGGTCGGAGCGAGCTATTTCGGGGCTGGCGATAGGGACGGCAGACTGCGTTGCGGCAGACTACTTTGCGGTTGAGGGCGTCGTTTCAACTTGACGCAATTGCAACGAGTCGACCACTTTGCCATGGGCCAACACGTTGGTGATCACGACCAACCAGCTGCCGGGGGTGACCCAATCGCTTTGCCGCAGCCGTTCGGTCGCATTGGCAATCGTGGTGTCGGGATCGTCGGAGAATTCCATCAGGAAAGGTTCGACGCCCCATGGCAACAACATTTGATTGAATGTGTCTTCGACATCCGTAAAGGCATAAATGGGAACGCCACGCGGACGAAGTGACGCGAGGACGTAAGCCAGGTAGCCACTGCGGGTAAAGACAACGATACCGGCTTGCCCCAACTCTTGAGCCAGCAGGGCGGCCGAGCGAAGCATCTTGGCTTTGGGTTCCCGCAGTGTGATCAGCGAGTTCAGTGAACGGCTGACCGTCGGTTCGATGCTGCGGATGATGTTCTTCATCACCTCGACCGATTCAAACGGGTAGGCCCCGGTGGTCGTTTCGCCTGACAGCATCACCGCGTCGGCTTGTTCGCGGACCGCGTTGCTGACGTCCGATACTTCCGCTCGCGTCGGCATCGGAGATTGAATCATTGATTCGAGCAGGTGCGTTGCGATGATCACCGGTTTGCCTTCGCTTTGGCAAGCCGCGATCAACTGCGATTGGACCAACGGCAGCTTGTGGTAATCGATCTCGATCCCCAAGTCACCTCGCGCGATCATCAATCCATCCGACTCGCGGATG
>NZ_JBFHFD010000756.1:0-3876 GCF_041583735.1 Novipirellula sp. | reverse complement strand
GTGTCGCTAATCGCTCGATCGAAGACGGCGAGGCCTCCGAAGCGACCGATCGTCGCTTCGCGTGTGAACGACCCGACGGCGTAACGAGCGCCGACGGTGAAGTCCGATCCGCCTCCGGGTTTGGTTTTGGCATGCTTTTCAGCGTCGTATCCAAAGATGCCTCGGCCGTGGTAATACGGGTTCATCCCGCGGTCTTTGCCATCGGGGCCTTCGCTGGTGAAGTAGCGATCGTTGCGACGGTCTTTCACTGCATCAAGCTCTCGTTTGTCGAGCACGCCGTCGATGTACGCTCGAATGTAGTCGCCATCATAGGTGAACCCCAATGTGCACCAGCGATCCGTCGGCACGGTTTGCCGCGTCGCTGCGTAATCGGCACACCACGGAAACGCACTGCCGTCGGCACGCCGCGTCACTCCGCCTTCGCTAGAGATATGAGGTACCAATTGATTGGGGCCACCATAGGTCGGCATGTTCATCAGCATCGCATATTGCCGTGTTCCCGAATCGTCATTCGCTCCTTTCCCTTCGCTCCACATCCCTGCGATCGTCCGACTCTGACGCAAGTTGTGGATGTTGACGACCGCAAACATGCTGACTTGGGCCTCCGGACCATGAATGTTCAAATCACCCGTCTCGGCATACGGGATCTTGAAGTACTGTTTGCCGTTCAGGTTTGCGGCATATCCTGAAAAAGGACCACCTTCGACTCGATCGATCGGTCCGTCGACTTCGGCTAACGGGTAATTCTGTTTGCTGCCGATCGATTTCCGCGACTGGCCCGCGGGTTCGCCAAACGTCCAAAATGCAACCAGTCCAGGCATCTGGGTGACGACGCTTGCGTCACCGCTGGGGCGTGTGTCTTCCGAGTCAGAGGTATCCGCGTAGGACGCAGTGCAAATGAGAATGGCGAGCGCAAATGAGAGAGCGTGTTTCATCGGTGGGTATTGTTGGGGAAGGAAGGTCATGGATCTTGCTAAAGATTGCTGAGCGTATCAATACGGGAGGAAACGTGGCGAGGATTCTGGGGGCGAAGGGGGGGCGATACTGAAGGGACTAGTACTGAAATGGGCCAATACCGAAGGGATCAATACTGTAAGGGACGTGTAGCCACGTCCACTACGGCCAGTGTTGGGCGATCTTTTGTTTCAGGAATGTGACGCTGCGGGCGAGTTGATCCATGCCGTCGACGCCGTCTTCGATACTGATCCAGCCGCCGAAGCCGACTCGTTTCAGTTCACTGAAGATCGCGTCGTAGTCGTTCAGCCCTTTGCCGATCTCGCCATGGCTGAGTCGTTTTGCGTACCCAACCGCGCCCCCTTCTTCGCGTCGCAGATCCTCCAGCGTCCCTTCGATCAGATAGCGGTCGCTGGCGTGCATCGTCACGACACGGTGTGAAACTCGTCGCAGCAGTTCAATCGGATCTTCGCCTGCCAAGTACGTGTTACTCGGATCATAGTTAACACCGAAATGCGGGTGATCGATGCGGTCGACAATCTGACAAAAAATATCCATTTTCTGAGCAAATTCGGGATATTCCCAAAAGTCGTCCTTGTAGTGGTTTTCGATGATCAGCGTGATCCCTCGCTCGGCAGCAAATGGCAAACAAGCCTGGATCGAATCGACCGCGTACGTGACACCTTCGTCAATCGTCAGCTCGGGCCGCCGTTGACCGCTGAGGACTCGGCAATACGAACCGCCGAGCGCATGAGTCATCTCGATCCAGTGTTTTTGTTTGGCGATCTCTTGCTCTCGAAACGCCGCGTCGGGATGGGTGAAGTCGGGTGAGCAGCACATCATCGGAATGACTTTGCCGTGGTCTTCGACTTGCTTGCGAAACCGCGACCAATTCGATTCGTCAGCCATCTCGAGAAACCCAGCATACCACTCCAGCCCCTGGATATCGAGTTTCGAAGCGAGTTCAATCCACTCGCTGACACTCATCGTGCCATCTTTGCAGAGTGCCTGCATGAACGCTTTGGGAAAGGCCGCAAGTTTGGGTGTGTGTGTTGGCATTGCTCGATTGGATGATGAGGATATGTTGTTGATTTGTAGTGGATCTTGCTAAAGATCCTTCCGTCAATTCTGGCGTCCGCTGTAGTGGGGCTTGTTCAGACTACAGTCACAACCCGACGCGTTAGTTTTGAAGTTGCGAGTTTCGATGTTCTCCGGGCCAAAGGCCCGGCCATTTACCAGGCGACGTCAGTAGATCCGAGCAAATGGCCGGACCGTTGGCCCTACAATTCATTGGTTTTCTTGGTCCCAGCCCGTTGGGCTGGGCTAGGTAAACGTCCGGGGCTTTGCCCCTAAGAACAAACACGCAACTTCAAAACTTACGCTTCGGGTTATTAAAAACTCGCAACCTCAAAGAGTTACGCGTCACCAGACTCTGGCTCATTCATTCGCCATGCTTCTACACCGGCTTCAACACCGATTTGACGACTTCGCCGCGATGCATTTTTTCGAACGCTTCCTGCCACTGGGTGATTGGCCAAACGCCGCCGATGATCGGTTTGACGTCCAATTGGCCGCTGCTCAGTAGAGCGATCACGCGTTCCCAGATTGGCCAATTGTGACTGAAACTGCCTTGCAGTCGCACGTTTTTTTGGACCAGCGGATCGAGGTTGAACCCCAGCGGTTGCGGGCCCCAGCCGACTTTCGAGATCCAGCCTGCCGGACGGACAAGGTCCATTGCGATCTGCAGCGTGACGCTGGCGCCGGCAGCATCGATCACTCCGTCACACCCGAGTCCATCGCGCTCAGTTGCCCACGGTTTCGCATCGCCAATGATCGCTTCACAACCATATTGCTTGGCGATTTCGAGTCGGTGGCGATCGGATTCAAGTCCCACGATTGCGACTTCGGCGCCACACAACCGGGCCATCGCGGCGCACAGAATTCCGATTGTGCCAGGACCGAGCACGACGATGCGGTCCCCCGGTTCGATCGAAGCGTTTTTGACGACGGCGTTGTAGGCGACGCAGCAGGGTTCGGTCAGACAGGCGTGTTCAAATGGCAAGGCATCGGGAATGGCATGCAGGATCCGCGAGGGAACGCGGACAAATTTGGTCATCGCCCCGTTCACTCCGTAACCAAACCCTTTACGTGTCGGGTCGAGGTTATACAGTCCCCGGCGTGACATCGGATTTTGTTGATCGATGATTGCAGCGGTTTCGCTGACCACACGATCACCTTCGCTCCAGCCATCGACATTCGCACCGAGTTCAACAATGTTGCCACCGAATTCGTGACCGAGCACGACGGGGTAATTGACGGGCCACGAGTGGTCCGCAGTCCACTGGTGCAGATCGCTGCCACAGACGCCAACGTTAGCGACCTGTAGCAGCACATCGTCGGGCCCAATCGCCGGCCGATCGAGTTCGCGAATTTCGACGCATCCTTTTTCAGGAGCATAGTTCACCACCGCAGCAGATTTCATGATTCCAACTTCTCGCTCAAGTAACGTAGTCCAGGCTGCCAGCCTGTCATCCTTTCCCCACCCTTCCTCTTCCGCTTTCTTCTCTCTCCCGTCTCCCGTCTCCTCACTCCTCACTATCCTCTTCCCCCTTCCCATGCACAGCATCGCAGATCAAACGCAGTGAGGATTCCAAATCTCCATCGGCGGTTTTAAACGAATCGGCATCGATCGTCAGCGGGGCGCCCAGCACAACCAGCGGCGCGCCGTACGCAGGGCACTGGATCGCTTGTTCTAAACTCAATCCGCCAACCGCTTGCACTGGGACTTTGACGGCTTGGCAAACTTCGCGGAGTTGATCCAGGGGACTTGGCATCCGCTGGCCTCGCGCCGCGATGCCTCGCCGTTCATCGTAGCCGATGTGATGGATCACAAAATCACAGCCGAGATCTTCGAGCCATTTC
>NZ_JBFHFD010000755.1:0-3882 GCF_041583735.1 Novipirellula sp. | reverse complement strand
ATTGATTATGCCAACCGGCGCCGTAGCGAATGTTCCGCGTTGGAAGCCATCTCACAAGCGGGGATCCGCCGTTTCCGGCCGATCATGTTAACGACGCTGACCACGTTTGGTGGGCTAATCCCTTTGATTTTCGAGAAGTCGCTGCAAGCGCAGTACATCATTCCCATGGCCATTTCGCTGGGGTTCGGAATCCTCTTCTCAACCGCGATTATCCTGGTACTGGTTCCGTGTCTGTACCTGATTTTAGAGGATATCCGATTGCTGCCTCACTTCATCCGCACCCAGCGTAAGCCGTTGTAGATTTGCACGTCATCGATCTTAACTCGAAGTAACCAGCCACTAGAAGCAAAGACAGCACCCGAGCGACTCCGGCGGATTGGCTCGTCTAGCGTGGTTGTTTTCGTTGTGGTGAATCCCTGCCACTGCTGGCCGGCTTGTTTGCGGACTTCGACGCAAACGCCAGCCGAAACGCGAAATTGTTGCACTGAAAACCCTCCGAATCCTTGGAAGGCGATAGGCTAGAGTCATCTGCGGACACGTCTGGTCAATCGCAGGCCGGAACGAATTTGTTATTGCATTCGCGACTTGATCAATACTCGATGGCAAAAACATTGATTGGATCGGCTTTGCCTTTGACTCTTTGCGGCGGCAGATCACGCATGATTGTTTCCGTCGCGAGTTGCTCGGCGGTACACTGAGTGACGATCAGGTGGCATCCCAATTCTTTCGTCAACGATTCCACTCTCGCTGCGACGTTCACGGTGTCGCCGATCGCGGTGTACTCTTGGCGTTTTGGAGATCCGATACTGCCGACTACCGCGGTGCCGGAATTGATTCCAATTCCGATTTCCAAATCAGGCCAACCGGCTTGCTCGAAAAGAGGGCGTGACTCGGCAACCCACCTCAGCATTGCTTGCCCTGCTTCCACCGCTCGCTGGGCATGGTGATCCGATTCGTTTCCGATCCCAAACAGGGCCATGAGTCCGTCGCCCAGAAATTTGTTGACCATGCCTCCGCGGGACTCCACAAGCTCCACAGCTTCGCGAAAGAAAACGTTCAGTGCGGTCACGACTTGTTCCGGGGAATGGTGCGATGAAAATCGCGTGAAATTGCGAACGTCGACAAACATCACCGATACCGACTCTTCTCGGCCACTGAGGTTGTCGCCCTGGCTCATGATTTGGCGAGCGGCTTCCTCGCCGACGTGGCGACCAAAGGTCTGTTGAAGCTGTTCGCGTTCTCGCAGTCCTTGCACCATGTTGTTAAACCGTTCGATCAGCATGCCAAAGTCGTCGGCACGCAGTAGATCGACGCGAGCGGTCAGGTCGCCTTGAGCCACTCGCATCGCAGCGACGTTCAATGCGTGAATCGGAGTCGCAACCAACTTGGACAGCATGATGCTCGACACTAATCCAAACAGAATCGCTACCAGTCCCACGGCGACGGCGAACCACGGAGCCCGATGGGCTGCGTCGGGAAGCAGTAATATCAACACCAGCGAAACCACCGGGCTGACAACCGCCGAAAAAATCCACAACACGCCCCGGGCGGTGATGTTCAGGGGCACCCCGCCCGACACGGCAGCCGGATTGCCATGTTGGAAAAACACAGGGAATAAGAACTTTTGAATTGCCAGTTCGACGGCAAAGAAACTATGCGTGACTGCGATCAACGAGGCGGTTAAGAACGACGTGATCAGATGGGCGACGACGTCGCTCGACAGCGGTTCGGGAACCGCGTACAGTGCCGCTGGGAAAATGGGAATGCAGCTCAGCCATCCTACCGCAGCCACCAACAGAAACCACCAAGGTAGATTGACGATTCTCTTTTGCGCTTTCTGCAGAATGCTGGCATCGACTGCACCGCCAGCGATCAACGCGTTGTGCACCGGTCGCAACCAAACCAACGGCGTCACAAAGCAAACGACCGCGATCGGATAGACCAGCAGGTTGAACCATTGCCAACATTCGTTAAAACGGGCCATCTGTGCCATTGATAGTAACGGCTCGACCTGGACGTGGTTGTAAGCAATGTTAAAAACGCTGCCGATCGCATTGGCAATCAGCGGCGATAGCCCCACCACGACCAAGCCGTACCGCTGAAAAAAACTCCAGCGAGCTTTCACGTCGTCGTCGTCAGCCTGATCGTCAGCGATCGATGAGTACGAGGAGTGTGGTTTTAACATTCCTCGCTCATTCCTGCTCGTTGTCGGCAAACGCGTACAATCATTTTGTGCTTTCCCCCCGAGTTGCGTTGACCGTCATCTTGAGCGATCGAGCATCGCAAAGCAAATCAGCCGGGGGTGTCGACGGGAGCCGATTCCGCATACGCTTCATTTTTATACGTTTCTGCTTCGAAACGTCGGAACAATCACGGGCGTTTCGTCGCCGATCGCTCCGCGATCACCACGAAGGATCGCGGAGCGATCCACGACATTCATTGTTTCGACGTGCCTTGCAAATTGCGATAAGGTTGGTTTCGCGTGTTGGGATCTTGGGGACTGTCTCGGTGTTGGGCCGGCATGTTAATGGTGTTGATTTTGGTCACGTTTCCGCTCTGGCTCGGAGGCGTGCCATCGCTACGAATCCCGATGTCTTCAACGCTCCATTTGCTGCCGCCTTGGATTCAGTCGCTTCCCGTGGTGGTGATCCTGGCCGCTTGTGCTGCGATCGTTGCCACTGCCGAACTGCAGCGTGCGTGGTTGTGGTGGGGCGTTGCGGTCGGATTTTGTGTTTCCTTTGTGCTCGATCAGCACCGCCTGCAGCCCTGGGCGTACCAAAGTGCAATCTATGCGGTTGTCTTTGCCACGATGAATCGGGAAATGGCGCGACGATGGCTTATCCCATTGGCGGCAAGCGTTTATCTGTACAGCGGACTTGGGAAACTTGATTACCAATTCGCTCATACGGTGGGGCAGGATTTTCTTGGGGCTGTTGAATTGCCAGGGATCGGGAATCTGGCGGATCGGTTCGAGCACAACACGCTGGCGATGATCGCATTGCTGTTGCCGCTAAGCGAAGCATTGATTGCGATGGGATTATTTATCCGCCGGACGCGGCGAATCGCAGGTGGCTGTGTGATGCTGCTGCACCTGAGTCTGGTGGTGATGTTAGGTCCCTGGAATCTGGACCACAGTAACGGGGTGTTGTTTTGGAACATTCTGCTGATCATTCAAGCGTGGTTCTTGTTTGTGAAGCCGATTGCGGAGCCGCGTGAGTCTTCGCCGTCGCCGTCGCCGTCGTTGGCGTCGTTAGCGTCGTCCGCGGCAGCGGTCCGTTCCGCAAGCAAGTCGGTCGGCAAACGCTTTGCAGCGGCGGTCGTGATTCTCGCGATTGTGATGCCCGCGACGGAGCGATGGGGGTACTGGGATCACTGGACGTCGTGGGCGCTGTATTCCCCGCATAGCAGTCGTGCGGAGGTTCAGATTCATCGCTCGGCGATAGACCAATTGCCTGCTGATATGTCGCCGTTCCTGGTGGATGACGACTCCGATGGCTGGCATCGATTACAGATGAATTTGTGGTCGCTCGATCGCTTGAACGTTCCCATTTACCCGCAAGCCCGTTTTCAGTTGGCGGTTGCTAGTCGTGTGGCACACCTCTACGACTTGTCGGGCTCGGTTCGTGTGATCGTCAAAGGTGTCGCTGATCGCCGCAGCGGAGTGAGGAAAGAGCAGCGCATGATGGGACGCAAAGAGATCGACGCGGCACTGCAGGATTACTGGATCGTCCAATCGACTACAGGCTAAAACGCATCGTCGATTCGGCATAATCGCTACAACGCAACTTGCGAGTGTCGCTGCTTACTTGTGTGCTAACTTTCAGTACATCGGTAACAACGAAAATTTTCTCTTTGCGACGTTTAGCGGTTGCGGACCATGAT
>NZ_JBFHFD010000754.1:0-3888 GCF_041583735.1 Novipirellula sp. | reverse complement strand
CGTCTTCACGAACAGGTACTGGAATGAAGTCATCCAAGGCAGTCATCAAGTCGGTGATGCACTTGCTGGCTTCAGGGTCCGCAGGGTTGTTGTATGCAGGAAGCGACGAACCGCGAACGACTGGAACGTCGTCGCCAGGGAAGCCGTACTTGCTGAGCAAGTCGCGAGCTTCGAGTTCAACGAGTTCGAGCAATTCTTCGTCGTCGACCAAGTCACACTTGTTCAAGTAAACAACGATGTAAGGAACACCTACTTGGCGAGCCAAGAGAACGTGTTCTTTGGTTTGTGGCATCGGGCCGTCTGCTGCCGATACAACCAAGATCGCACCGTCCATTTGGGCGGCACCGGTGATCATGTTCTTGACAAAGTCAGCGTGGCCCGGGCAATCGATGTGGGCGTAGTGACGTTTGTCCGACTCGTACTCAACGTGAGCGACCGCAATCGTCACGGTTTTGGTAGCGTCACGAACGGTACCGCCCTTGGCGATATCCGAGTAACCCTTTGCCTTTGCCAGACCCTTAGCAGCTTGGACGGCCAAGATTGCGCCAGTCGTGGTCGTTTTGCCATGGTCAATGTGGCCAATCGTGCCGACGTTGACGTGGGGCTTTGTACGTTGAAAAGTTTCCTTAGCCATTTTTCTAAATCACCTACACTCGACCATTGCGAAAACTGGTAAGGGGATACGCCCCCAATCAGCCCGAAAATCCAACGACCGCGTTCACACCCACGGTAGCTCGCCAAAATTCCGGCCGCTTGGTCACTCGATCAACAATAGAATTGAAACGAAATCAAAAAATCGTTTGTGTCCCACCGCGGGACATGTATTGTGCTGCTGCTATTGACGTTAAACGCAAGTCAATCGGCCCAGAGGATCTCGTTTGATGCGGTCGTCGAACGTGAGCGGTTTGCCTGGGCACATTCACCCAAAAACCCACGTGACGGACATCGTTGAGACGCTGGACGCGACCTCGTGTACGCTTCCAGCAAGACCGCCGGTAGCCAACTTGCCTAAGTTGTTGCGAAAAGTGCGATAATTTGCAATTGCCTCGCTGCGAAAATCGAGCATTCATTCGCTCTTTTTTCGCGAGGGAACCGCCAGTGACATAATTGTCACCCCTAAAGCACTCTCGCCATCTCTACTATTTGATGCCAAACCCGAAGGCTCGGTTTGCTCACAAAGTACTCCGGCGGTTGCGTTGGTCTCGCCCTGAGCGACATTTTGCCAGGGGCAAGCCGCGAATCGAGTCCGAGGCCGCTTGCCGGGGCTATGCCATGTCACAGGGGAAGTCGCACTCACCAAAGCTGCTGATGGGATTTGAACCCATGACCTCATCCTTACCAAGGAGGCGCTCTACCACTGAGCTACAGCAGCGACTCAAAAGGAATTTCAGACCAAAAGCCCAAAGTCCATCCGAACACGTTCTTAAGTCGACCCTTAAGCAAACGAAGCGAACGCAAGAGCGGGTGAAGGGAATCGAACCCTCGTATTCAGCTTGGAAGGCTGCTGCTCTACCATTGAGCTACACCCGCGATGAAACGTTTGAAATGGGGGCTACAGGATTCGAACCTGTGTAGACATAGTCAGCGGATTTACAATCCGCCCCCTTTAACCACTCGGGCAAACCCCCCTGTTTCTTTGTCAGCACATTTGGGTTGTGCCAGCAATTGTTTCTCGTTTCGTTTAAATCGTGTTCTTTGCTTGAGTCGTATCCTTATTTCACTGTCGTTTTTTTACAGTCGTTTTTTTCGTACTTGTTGTCGCTGCTTTCGAGCGACATAAGCCAGCGGAGGGATTCGAACCCACGACCGGCTGATTACAAATCAGCTGCTCTGCCAACTGAGCTACGCTGGCAAACTTGTCGGACCTCATTATTCAAACATTCGAGCGTTTGTTAACGGCAGCGAACGCTTTGAACACGCCAAAAAATGGAATTTCCAATTTCTGTCGCTCGGTCTTCGAGTCAACCTTTTCACTTTCAGAAAGGGCAGAGTGTAGCGATCCAGCGATATGGGGCAAGACGGAAACCGCCCCACCAGCATTGAAACACAAGGATTCTGACGATTTTTTTGGATTTGAGCAACCCAAGGTAGCTCGCACCGCCATTCTGCACCCTATGGACACGCCTTTTCAAGCTCGGTTCACCCTTCCCTAAATCGGTTTACCCTTTCATCAAACTGCGAACTGGGGCGCCGCAGCCGCGTGAAAAACGGGCTTGAATGTCCTTGTTCGGCATTTTGAATCGCGACCGGCACCCCTTTCTCGCAATTTTGCCAGATTTGAATTCGGCCGCTCGCCGCCAACGCCAACGAAGGAGATCGAATACCAAAGTCGGTGGCAATGATTCAGCGGCAATGATTCAGCGGCAATGATTCAGCGGCGAGGAAACATCGCGGGCTGGCCATACCACGGAGGGTGCGCTCCGGTGCGGGTCGCCAGCAGGATGGCTTTGCCGTGTAGATGCTCGGGGCCATGCGTGTAATCCCACTCCAAGCATTCTTCGTAACGAAGGATCCGCAGTCGGCTTTTTGGCGCCACGGCCCAGAGAGCTAATTGGTTGGGCGAAAAATAGTTGATCACCGCGCCCGCTGTTTCGCTCACCGGAGCGTCACTTTCGCGGCCCGGCGACTGGTCGCTACCAGGATCCTCGGTCGTGTGCACCTGGACATACAGAATACCGGTATCAGTTAGCGACTTGGCCATCCGGTCCCACAACACCACCGCATCGGTCAGCGGGATGTGGTCAAGCACGGTGGTGGCAACGATCGCGTCATACGTTTTTTCAGGCATAAATACTTCGCGGACGTCGACTGCCAACGTTTGCACTTTTCCCGATGTCTGTTCCTTTTGAGCGCGTTGGCGGATTCGCTGCAGCCCGCGGTCGCTCAAGTCGACCGCCAACACGTCATAGCCTGCCTTGGCCAACGCGATCGTGTCCCGTCCGGCTCCGGCTCCTAAATCGAGGGCTTTGCCGCTGCGAGGGACCTGTTGGAGGTAGGCCGAGAGCGCCGCCGAAGGTTGGTCGCCATAGGCGATTTGTTCGCGATCGTAGGGCTCGAAAAAAGGATCACTTGCCTGGTTGAGTGTCGAATCGTTGAGTGTCGAAGGACGCGACGATGACGGGGGGATGTCCATGGAAGCACGCTTTTTTCGTAAGACGGCGCCCGCGATGGCCGCAGTAAGGACGCGGGTGCCCTGAATTCAAATACATCAATATGCAGAACTTAAAATCGGCCCTTTCGCCGTTCGAAACAACCCCATGTCGAAATTGCCGTCTTATTATGGATGATTGGCAAGATCGGCATTCGCTCGACGAATTACGTCGAGGCACTGCCTGTTCTTTTCCTAAAGCCATCGGTCGCCAAAACCCCGCTGCGATAATCAACCCGCTGCGATAACTGACCCGCTGCAATAACCAATGAGATGCGAAAACCAATGAAATGGGCTTTGATGACGATCGTCCGCTACGGTTGGTTTGGATTGCTGGTCCTGATCGCGTTCGGCTACCTCGCTGCGGGGCTTTCGGATCGATCGGCAAATCCGCTGCTCGATTCCGTAGCAAAAACTAATTTTAACGCCGCAGAGGGCGAAGGCAAAAGAAACGTCACCGGCGAATCGGGGCTGCCGCCTGGCAAGTTTGCCGAAGCGAAATCACCAAGTTTGGATCCTGCCTCCCGTTTCGATGCCGCAGCCAAAGGGGACGATTCCTTGCGTGATTCGATGGCGGCGATCGAAGCTCGTCTCGCTCTCGGCTGGGACGATGCGGGGGTTGAGCGGACCGGGACCGCCGACTGGCTGACGATCTGTCGCCGGATGTCGTTGGCACTGGTCGGAAGCGGGCTGTCGCTCGAAGAGATACGGCGGTTGGAATCGATGCCAGAATCGCAGCG
>NZ_JBFHFD010000753.1:0-3898 GCF_041583735.1 Novipirellula sp. | reverse complement strand
CTTGACGGTCTATCCAAACGAAGAAGCTCGGGGCAAGGCGTGGGATGCGTTTCGCGCTCACAAGGACTGGGCCGTGCTAAGCAAGGTTGAAAAGTATCAAGGCACGGTCTCGCACATCGACAAGTACGTGTTGGTGGCCAAACCCTACTCGCAGATGTAGCCGCTGAATTCGCTTCGGTAGCCAGATCGTGTTCGTTGGCGGGGCCGCATGGTTTCACTAACCCGCATCGTTGACTTACGCGGAATCGGCAGGATCACCCGAGGTTTCATTCCTTGAATTTAGCCTCGGGATGACTTTTCTCGCATCGTCGTGCGAGTTAGGATTTGCGTCATGACACCAATGATGAAACAGTATCATGAAGCAAAAGCCGCTTGTGGCGATGCGCTTTTGTTCTTTCGTATGGGCGACTTTTACGAGTTGTTCCTCGATGATGCAAAAACAGCGGCCCAGTTGTTGGGTTTGACGCTGACCAGCCGCGATCGAGACAGCGATAATCCTACCGCGATGGCGGGGTTTCCGCATCATCAGCTCGATTCGTATCTCAATAAGCTGATTCGGGCAGGCTATCGAGCCGCCGTATGCGAACAGGTCGAAGACCCCAAGCAAGCCAAGGGGCTCGTGCGACGTGAGATCACTCGGGTGGTGAGTGCCGGGACGCTGACCGACGATGGATTGCTCGATCCACGCGAAGCGAACTTCCTGGCTGCGGTTTATCTGGTCCCGGTCAAGTCGTCGGGAAAAAAATCCAATGGGGCCCCACCCGAACCCCAAGCCGGCATCGCCTGGGCCGAACTTTCCAGCGGTCGCTTCGAATCGGGCGTCTTTCCGGTCTCGCGAATCGAAGACGAACTGGCTCGCATTGGGCCTGCGGAAGTCCTGTATCGCGAAGACGACGCACGCTTTAGTCCCGATACCACCGCCCCTTGGTCTTGGACCTCGCGGCCGGCGTGGTCGTTTGCCGAGGATGCATCACGCGATGCATTGTGCAAACAATTTGAAGTTCACAATCTGGAAGGCTTCGGTTTCGGTGATACTGATGGTCCCGCCATTCGGGCTGCCGGAGCAGTGTTGGCGTACTTACAAGAAACGCAGCAAGGCGGACTCGATCATTTTCGCCAAATCAGTGCCCATCATCGCTCGCCAGTTTTGCAGATCGACGCGTCGACTCGGCGAAGTCTCGAAGTTACCCGTACGATGCGAACCGGATCACGCGAAGGCTCGCTGCTGGGCGTGATCGATCGCACGTGCACCCCGATGGGCGCGCGGTTGTTGGCCGATTGGATGGCAGCCCCTCTGGTTCATCGCGATTCCATCGAAGCCCGACTCGACGCGGTTGCGGAACTCGTCAACGATTCGCGTCTGCGAGGGGATGTCCGCGCGACACTCAAACGAACGTTTGACTTGACTCGGCTGCTGGCTCGCATCGCCACCGGACGCACCGGACCACGCGACCTGCAACAGGTTTCACGAACGCTCGAAAATCTGCCGGAATTAAAAGCCAAGTTGACCGATCGCAAGGCAGAGCGTTTGGGGTTCGTCGAAGCTCATTTGCATCTCTGTCCTGAATTGCGTTCACAGCTTGAAAATGCATTGGCCGATGAATGTCCGCTCAATGCAGCCGATGGGAATTTTATTCGCGTCGGGTTTGACGAAGAGCTTGACGGGTTACGCAAAATGGCGGCAGGCGGCAAGGAATGGATTGCCGCCTATCAGCAGAAACAGATGGAAACAACCGGGATCACCAATCTGAAGGTCGGTTACAACCGCGTCTTCGGTTATTTCCTAGAGGTGACCAACGCCAATAAAGATAAGATACCGACTGAGTACATTCGCAAACAAACGCTAAAAAACTGTGAGCGATACATCACGCCGGAGCTGAAGGAATACGAAGAAAAGGTTCTCGCCGCGGATGACAAAGCCGCTTCACGTGAACAGCTGCTGTTCCAAAACTTGCGGCATGAAACGCATCGTCATCTGAATATTCTGCAAGAAGTCGCCGTGGCGATGGCCGAGCTCGACGTGTTGGCCGCGCTCGCCGAAATCGCTGCCCAGCGTAAGTGGGTGCGTCCGGAATTGACCGAAGACTCGGTGCTGCGGATCGACGCAGGACGCCACCCGGTGCTCGACGTGACGTTGCCGCAGGGCGAGTTTGTCCCCAATGATTGCGTGCATTCCCCTGAGGCCGGAATGATCTTGTTGATCACCGGCCCGAACATGGCAGGAAAAAGTACCTACATTCGCCAAGTCGCACTTATCACGCTGATGGCGCAAGCCGGTTCTTTTGTGCCAGCGGACTACGCTTTGGTCGGAATTGCGGATCGCATCTTTGCACGTGTCGGTGCGAGCGACGAATTGAGCCGTGGACAAAGTACGTTCATGGTCGAGATGGTCGAAACCGCTCGAATTCTGAACACCGCGACGTCCCGCAGCCTCGTGATCTTGGACGAAATCGGCCGTGGAACGAGCACGTATGATGGGTTGTCGTTGGCATGGGCGATCACCGAACATTTGCACGAGCAAGTGGGATGTCGCACATTGTTTGCCACCCACTACCACGAATTGACTCAGCTCGAAGAAACGCTGCCTCGCGTTGCCAATTTGAACGTCGCGGTTAAAGAGTGGAATGATGAAGTCGTGTTCTTGCACCGGATCGTCAGCGGAGGCGCGGACAAGAGTTACGGAATCCACGTTGCTCGTTTGGCCGGCATCCCCAAGGCCGTCAATGAACGTGCCAAGGATGTGTTGGCGCAACTGGAACACGAGCATCGCGATGCGCTGGATCGACCGAAATTAGGCGGCCCCGCGCAAGCCGACAGCAACGGGAATTTCCAATTGACCTTGTTTGGTTTCGCCGATCATCCCCTCTTGGACGACATTCAAAAATTGGATGTCAACGCGATGACGCCGATCGATGCCCTGCAGTTCTTGCAGTCCGCCAAAGAGCAGCTCAAAACCAAAGTCTAAGTGCCGGCAACCGATTGTCGCACGGATTTCCAAGCCGTTAGCGTGCGTCACCTCCCCGAAACTTGTTTTGGGGAGGTCTGAGCGAGCGGAGCAAGCTCTGGGTGGGGCCTCGTTGTTTTAGGGACCGAGCGTGCAAGCTCAGCGCAACCAGCCCTCCCCGGCCGCTATCGCGGCCGACCCTCCCGCACACGGCAGGGTAAATCTGACGGGCCGGAACTCCGCTGCGCTGCAGCCTACGAGGTGATGAGGATGGAGTATCATAGGAGCACGACGACACTCGTCATCGACGGTCGTTTTCTCGCCTCGCACTCCCCTCCCCAAGGATCCTCTTTCAATGCAAAAGCCAAATCGTACGAACCGACGTGACTTTCTTGCAACTTCGGCCTCCGCCGCAGCGATTGCCGCCCCCTACTTCATCTCATCACGAACGCTCGGCGCCGCCGAGCACGTCGCACCTTCCGAAAAAATCACCCTCGGCGTGATCGGAATGGGCCCGCGATGCACCTACGACATGAAGTCGATTCTGCAGCTCGCGGATGTGCAGTGTGTTGCCATCGCCGACGTTCAGCAATCACGCCGAGATGCGGGCAAAAAACTTGTCGATGAACACTACGGCAATCGCGACTGTCAACTGTATGGTGATTTTCGTGAATTGCTGGCCCGCACCGATATCGATGCGGTGATCATCGCGACGGGCGATCGTTGGCACGCTGCGGCTTCGATCTTGGCTGCCGAAGCAGGCAAAGATGTGTATAGCGAAAAGCCATGCGGAATCACGATCGGAGATTGCCAAGACATTTCGAAGACGTTCGAGCAGACCGAACGTATTTTTCAGGCGGGAACCCAGCGACGAAGCGTCCCCAATTTCCGCACGGCGGTCGAGCTCGCACAAACCGGCCGACTTGGAAATATCGAATCGCTTCATGCATCAGT
>NZ_JBFHFD010000752.1:0-3903 GCF_041583735.1 Novipirellula sp. | reverse complement strand
TGTATTCGCGACTTTTCTTCCACACGCCAACCCTCGTTCTTTCTCTATGCTATTTCCAGTCAATGGTGGGGTCGACCGCAGCCTTTATCTCATCGGTGTGGCGGTTCGATTGCCCCTTATGCCTTTCGGCTTGTGTCTCTTGGCAATCGTCATCACTCTCTTTCTGCCATCCGCTGTGTTCGCGCAGGCGGCCGAAACGAGTGCCCCCGTTGCCACCGTGATCGATAATCCGGTGGATAACGGTGACACGGTTGATGGGACCGCAATCGAGACGGGACTGGCTTCGCTCGCTGCCAATGAGAGTCTCGATCCTGCGCTAAAAACTTCGCTCGAAGAGCTGTACCAGCAAGCGAAACAAAATCTCAGTGCGGCTGACGTGAGTGCTAGCAACATTCAGCAGTATGAATCGTTGGCGACAGATGCTCCTGCACGCATGAAACAAATCAAGTCCGAGTTGGATTCGAAAGAGGTGGTCAAATGGACGCTTAATCCCGATTCCACCGTCGAATCAATCAAGCAACAAATTGCTGAAAATCAACTCGCACTCAGTAATGCGACCAGCGACGATGGCAAACTGACCGCCGAACCGGCTCGTCGGCAAAAGCGGGTTGCGGAAATTCCGGCTGAAATCAGCACGGTCGAGAAAGAGCTTGAGCAAGTCGAAAAGCAAATCGCCGCTCCCGCCTTGGCTGGCGAGCCCGCGGCGCAAACGCGAGCCAGGATGACGCAATTACGTTCCAAACGCCAAGCCTTGCAAAAGAAGATCGAGGAACTGAAAAAGGAGCAATCTGCATATCTTGCCACCAGCGACTTGTTGCCGCTGCAACGTCAGTTGTCCGAGCGGAAAATTGCGCAACTTCGCAGTGACCTCGATGCATTGCAGTCCGCGCTGACGCAGCGTCAACGCAGTGAGGTTGCTGACACAATGCAGGGGTTACGCGATGACTTGCAGCAAGTTCCCGAAGCACTCAAACCGCTGGCCCAAAGCAATATCGAAGTCACCGAGCGACACCAGAAATTGGTGGGTGAGTCCGCGCGAGCGCTGACACGTTTGAACGACGTCCAACAAGCTTATGACGAGGTCAAAAATTCCCTGAAAGTTTCGCAAGATCGGCTGGAGGCCGTCGGGCTGACCGACGCGCTGGGGTTGATGCTGCGAAACAAACGGCGAGATTTTGAAGAGCTGAGTGCCAAGTATCGTCCGCGAGCAGATTTGCAAGAAAAGATCCAAGAACACCAAATCAGCGTTTTTGAACTGGAGGACGAAGCGGCCAAGGTCGAACAACAAATCGCGGCGATGCCTGCGGATACACCCGAGAGCGATACCGAGCTCACCTTGCTGAAAAAACGCAAGGAGTTATTGGCGTCAACGATTCAAGCTCAAAACTCAATCCTCGATACGATGTTGACTGCCGATACGCAGCGACGGCAGTTACGGTCGGTCATCGACGAGTACATCGACTTCGTTGATCAAAACGTATTTTGGATTCGTAGCTCTCCCATTTTCTCGGTTTCCGAATTGCGTTATATCGCTCCTGCTGCCGCCTGGTTAGCTGACGCGGATCACTGGAAGAATGCGTTTGATCAATTGCTGCGTAGCTTCCTGACGCGGCCGCTTCGTTCGTTGATTGGCGTGCTCGTCGTTTTGACGTTGGTGTTTTACCGCTCTCGTTTGCGGCGCTGGGTACGCGAGTTCGGTGACGAAGCGTTGCGGACCGACACCACGTTTAGTTGTACCGCGTCTGCGCTGCTGTTTTCGATCGTCTTGGCGTGTATTTGGCCAGCGTTTTTTGGCTTTATCGGTTGGGCACTGCTGGGAAATCTCGGAGTCGATCCGTTTGTCACCGGGGTTGGCAATGCGTTTGCCGTGACCGCGATCTTTGTTGCATCCCGCGAACTGATCAAAGAGGTGTGTCGCGACAAAGGTTTAGCACAAGCCCATTTCGGCTGGGATGACTCGATTCGCAAAATGTTGCGTTTCCACCTGCGTTGGTACACCGTACTGGGCGGTACGCTGATTTTCTTGATGATGGCGCTCTACGAACATCCCGATGAACAAATTCGTGCGACGGCATCAAGATTGACAACGATCGCATTGTTTTTGGTGACGGCGGCTTTCAATAACGTCATCTTTTCGGTCAAGAGTCCAATCTTTACTCAGGTTCGCCGTGATAATCCCGAGTCCAAAGCATATCGTTGGCGTCGTTTGATCTGGCTCGTGCTGGCCGGATTCCCCATCGTCTTTGCTGGCCTGGCACTGGCCGGTTTTCTCGATACGGCGTTCAACTTGGGCAGGTTGATGCAAACGTCCTTCTTAATGCTGGTGATGCTGCTGCTCGTCATGGCACTCGCATTTCGATGGTTGAGTCTCCGCTACCGTGACGTGGCAAGACGGCAAGCACGCGAGTTGCGAGAGAAAAAGCTGGCGGCGATGCAAGCTTCTGCTGCCGAGGGGCTGCCCACCGACATCGGCATCGAATTGCAAGAGGAAGACAAGGCCGATTTGCCCAAACTGGATCGGCAAACGCGGCAATTGGTCTATGTGATGGCCACGGTGATCGCATTGTCCGGACTTGCGCTGATTTGGAGCAATGTTTTGCCAGCGTTCGAAATTTTTGATCGTATCGAACTTTGGCGAGTCTCGGTTGGCGACAACATGGAGATTGAAACCGTCACGCTTCGCGACGTGCTGTATTCGATCATGGTGATTGTGGTGCTGGTCTATTCGGCTCGGAACTTACCCGGCTTACTTGAACTCTTTGTGCTTCGAAAAACCTCGCTCGACAGCGGTGCTCGCTATGCATTGACCACGATTCTGCGATACACGTTGACCGTGGTAGGTGCTTTTATCGTTTTGAATATTCTCAGCGTGCCATGGACTCAGCTTGGTTGGTTGTTGGCCGCTGCGTCCGTTGGACTCGGTTTCGGTTTGCAAGAAATTGTGGCCAATTTCGTCTCCGGCATCATTCTGTTGCTTGAACGTCCGGTTCGCGTCGGTGACATCGTCACGATCGATGGGACCACGGGGGTTGTATCACGGATCCAGATGCGAGCGACAACCGTGACCAGTTGGGAACGCAAGGAGTTGGTCGTGCCCAATAAGGATTTGATCACGGGCAAGATCCTCAATTGGTCTCTCTCCAACGTGATCAATCGTTTATCGATCGAAGTCGGAGTCGAATATGATGCCGATCCTAATCAAGTCCGCGAGATATTGGAACGCGTCGTTCGCGAACATCCCGACGTGATGGATGACCCCGCGCCGCTAATCAATTTTGAGTCATTTGGCGACAGCTCGCTGAATTTTGCGGTGCGTTTCTATCTTGCGACGCTCGATCGCCGAGTCGGAGTCACACATGAAGTCAACACCGCGATCATCAAGGCATTCCGCGAGGCAAATATTTCGATCCCGTTCCCGCAACGCGATGTCAACTTCAGCGTCAAAACGGAAACGATGCCGCTTGGGATTCAGTTGGACCGCAGCATCCGCAACGGCGACAGCAAGTAGCCGATCCGCACCCGTGCCTCAGTTCACCTCGCTGTTAAACCTCGCGCAGGCGAGGTGACTTGCGTCGTGTCACCTCTCCCAAACAAAGTTTGGGAGAGGTCGAGCAGAGCCTCCGGCGATTGCTCGGGTGAGGGCCGTCCGAGCAATCCACGCCGAACGCTGCATCCAAGTGTGCGCGGTCGTCCCTCACCCGGACGAGGCCTGAAGGGCCCGTTCGACCTCTCTCCAGCTTCGCTCGGGCGAGGTGCCTTGCGGCGTGTTACCTCTCCCAAACAAAGGAGACTGCTGAATTAGTCGGGGGCCATGGAGATGCGTAGAATGAAAGTGTGTCGATTCTTTTCTTGAGGGTAAAAAGATGCTGGCGCCTTGGACTGACAAGTTCTACAAGATTCCTG
>NZ_JBFHFD010000751.1:0-3944 GCF_041583735.1 Novipirellula sp. | reverse complement strand
GCCGGCACATAACCGCGAACCACCGGCATATACAGCGTGCGGCATGATTGGGAAATTGATCCAATCTCGGAGTTGCTGTCGCTATTGTTATTCGAAACCAATACCCCCATCCCCTTCATCGGTTCAAAGCGGGGAGTGCGATCGAGTTGGTTCGCAGCGACAAGCATCGTGTCGCGAATCGCTTCGGCAGGCAAACGCCGACGATGCATTCGCCACAGCAGCCGGTTCTCGGGATCAATCTCACATGAATGCGGATTGAGTGCACAGGAACGTTGATAGGCTTGCGTCGTCACAATCCGGCGAATCAAAGGTTTTAATTGCCAACCGCTCCGCAGGAAATCGGACGCCAGAAAGTCGAGTAATTCTGGATGCGAAGGACGTTCGCCCTGCACGCCGAAATTATCAACCGTCCGCACGATTCCTTCGCCCATCAAATGCATCCAAACACGATTGACAAACACGCGAGCGACAAGCGGATTGTCCGGGTCGGTTAACCAATCGGCCAGTTCTAAACGTCCGCTGCCCTGAGGCGACGCGATCGTGGCACTGCCGCCACTGCAGACTTGCAAGAAGCCGCGAGGCACGATCTCACCCAAGTTCGCCGTTTCACCGCGAATATGAATCGGGCAGTCCGCAATCATGTCACTGCTTCGGTCTCGCGGCGCCATCGCCAAAGGCAACGGCGCCGGTGGATTTTTTTTAAGCGCCGCGAGCTTGGTTTGAACCTGATCACGCTCTTTGCTTTTTTGCTCGACCGCTTGGGGGATGCCAAGATCTGTTTTCGGCTTGTCAGCTGACTCGCTCGTTGCGTCCACTTGCAAGAACTGGATCGCGTCCACAATCACATAGCCATCGGTGTTGGTGTTGCGGATTGTGACGATGGCGTCTTGGTCCGTGTTGAAATGGAACTCGCCAAGCGAATTCCAGATTTCGTCGATTGCCGCGGTTCGTTGATTGATAAACAGGTCATGATCGCCACGAGCGTCCTTGACCGTGATGGGAACCTGCGATGCACGATTGGAGCCAGGCGAACCTGCTAACCGAATTTCATAGCGTCCCGACTTTGGTAACCGCACTGAAAATTGAATCGAGAGCTTGCCTTTGTCTCCGTTGTTATCGTGCACATAACCTTTGGAGACAAAGGTGTGGAAGAGTGTTGATGCTTTCCACTGCCCAGACTTCTCGCCTTCCTCGTCATCAATCACGATCCCGCGGTGCGTGATACGTTCTTTCAAAGCCGACAATTCTTGGTCGAGTTGCTTTAAACTGTCCTCGAGCGATTTTTGTTGTTGCTTGTGATCCATCAGCGATTCTTGGTGTTTTTCGCTGGTCGGCAGTGGCGTCTTGTTCCACGTGCTGACGTACTGCTGGCTTTCACCATTGAGCGTTTGCGTGCTGCGAAAAATTCCGGCCAATGCGTAATAGTCTCGCATCGGAACAGGATCAAATTTGTGATCGTGGCAGCGAGCACAGCCAAGCGTCAGCCCTAGGAACGCTCGCCCCACTGTATCGATCTGCTCGTCAACGACATCCATTTCCAATTTTTCCTTGTCGCGTTCACTCAGCATTTTGGTTCCCAACATCAGAAACGTGGTGGCCACAAGGTTGTCGAAACGCTGCGAATCGCTGGAGGAGGGCAGCAAATCGCCAGCAAGCTGTTGTTGGATCATTTTGTCAATCGAGCGGTCATCGGCAAACGAGCGGACCAAGTAGTCGCGATAACGCCAAGCGTCATGATGGGTGGCGTTGAAGTCGGCACCGTTGCTGTCGGCGTACCTCGCCAAATCCATCCAATGACGTGCCCAATGTTCGGCGAACTCAATGGAGCTCAATAATTGATCGACAATCTGGATCCAATGTTGCGGTGATGGATCCTCGCTCCACGCCCGTTGCAATTCGAGATTCGGGGGTAGCCCGGTCAGATCAAAGCACAATCTACGCAAGCGGATGTCAGGTGCCGCGAGTTCATTTGCGGCGATCGATGCATTTGCGAGTTCCGAATCCAAGAAACAATCGATCGGCGAACTGCTGGTCGGTTTGGATTTGCTCAGGGAAGTGGTCGATCCGGCATCGCTCGGTCGCGCGATGGCGTCGGGGATTGCTGGGGCTTGGATCGGACGAAACGCCCAAAACTGTTTGCCCGCTTCGATGTCGATCGCAGGCTTTGCGGTGGGAATGCGGGTCGGTTGGTCTCGGGGGTCGACCGCGCCAGCGGAAATCCATCTTTCGAAATCCGCAATCACCTGGTCAGGCAACTTTCCCTGTGGAGGCATCTCGGATGTTTCATAGCGGATCGCCGACACCAACAGACTCTGTTGCGGATGACCTTTAACGATCGCAGGTCCGCTGTCGCCACCCTGCGTCATGCCGCCCGAGGAATCCAGGAGTAGTGAGCCGCCAAGGTCATCCGATTTCGCCGAATGGCACTGATAACAATGCTTGACCAATACAGGGCGGATGCGGTTCTCGAAAAAATCGACAGATCCTGGCTCCTGTGAGAATGCCGCCAGCGAAAAAAAAGCCAATTGAAACATGACGCCCGCAGACACTGTTTTGCGACCGCTCATCGAAGTGGTGGCTGTGGCCATAGCGTAAGTCTATCGAGTACGGGTGGGATTGGACGTCGATGGAGGCGGGAGCGGCCGTGAGAGCTTCTTGTGGGTGTTTCGGCACCCTCCTAGGTTAGCACAGACGGCTTTCTGCTGCACAATAGAAATCGAAGCTTGCGAGAGGTTCCCGCTGGGATCACGATCGCAGCCAAAACGACCCTGACACCGATCCAACCAACCCCTTTTGGATATCGATGAAGATTCTGATTTTGACCGGCGCCGGCATCTCGGCTGAATCGGGCGTGCCAACCTTTCGCGATGCAAATGGATTGTGGGAGGGACATCGGTTTGAAGATGTCGCCACGCCGCAAGCGTTTCAGCGGAATCCGGCTTTGGTCCATGATTTCTACAACCAGCGACGTCGTTGCTTGCTGGATACAAAAATTCAACCGAACGCAGCCCACCGGGCGTTGGCGGAGTTCGAGGCGGCGCAGCAGGACGAATTTTTGCTCGTCACGCAGAACATTGACGATCTGCACGTCCGCGCAGGCAGCAAAAAAGTGTTGGCGATGCACGGCGAACTTCTGAAAGCCCGCTGCGTCCGCACCGGAGACGTCATTCCGTGGCGAGATGATCTTGATGAATTAACTCCGCACCCAACGCGGCCAGACCTCCGCGGGACGCTGCGTCCGCATGTCGTGTGGTTTGGTGAAATGCCTCTGGGGCTCGAGCAAATCGAAGCAGCCGCAAACCAAGCCGACCTGTTTATCGCGATCGGAACCTCGGCCGTGGTTTATCCCGCCGCCGGAATCGTTCGTCAAACCAAACCGAGTTGCCGGAAAATCGAAATTAATCTCGACGAAACGCCGAATTCCGCCGAGTTCGATGAATCAATCCGAGGCAAAGCGAGTGTCGAGGTGCCGGCATTCCTAAGCAGCTTGAGTGTCCGCTAAACAAGTGAACCGACGAAAAAAATCCCGGCCGTCTCTGCACGCAACGCAGTTCGGCCGGGGGCAATGGTTTGTCAATGAAAGTCGCAATCGCGAGGTCAAGCTATTTGATCTCGAAGAGCTCGACGACAAAGTGCAACGTTGCATTAGGAGGAATTACGCCGCCAGCACCGCGAGCGCCATAGCCGAGTGAGGCGGGGATTTCCAATTCAATCATTCCACCTTCGCCGACGAGCTGCATCCCTTCGGTCCATCCCTTGATCACGCCGCTCAGCGGAAAGGAAATCTTCGACGCGCGACGATAAGAGCTATCGAAAATGGTGCCATCGTCCAACCAGCCCTTGTAGTGGACTTCGACGCTGTCTTTCGCCGTCGGTTTGGGCTTGTCGCTTTTGCGGAGGATGCGGTACTTCAGTCCCGAATCGGTCTTTTTAAATTCGGCGTT
>NZ_JBFHFD010000750.1:0-3947 GCF_041583735.1 Novipirellula sp. | reverse complement strand
CACAGGGTCTTTGCCGCTGCGAAATTGGACCCCCTGATGCTTGCTAGCTAGAAAACCGTTGCCCCACAACCGCGAAGACAGCGGTTGCCCACTGGCGTTTTTGGAGACCATCACAACGAAGGCAGGTAAGTCATTATTTTCGGTACCCAGTCCGTAGTCCATCCACGCCCCCATGCTCGGCCGCCCCGGAAACTGGCTGCCGGTTTGCATAAAGGTAACGCCGGGGCCGTGATTAATCGCCTCGGTGTACATCGATTTGACAACGCAGATGTCGTCGGCAATTCCGGCGGTGTGAGGCAACAGATTGCTCATCCAAGTACCGCTTTCGCCGTACTGTTTGAACTGAAACGGCGATCCGACCAGCGGCAAGCTCGACTGGTTTCCGCTCATTCCGGTTAACCGTTGTCCGCCACGGACTTCGTCGGGCAATTCAGTGCCATGTTTCTCGTTGAGCAGCGGTTTGTAGTCGAACAAGTCCAATTGGGATGGAGCTCCCGATTGAAACAGGAAGATGACCCGTTTTGCCTTGGGTGCATGATGCAGTGCTTTAAGGATCCCGCTGCTGTCGGATTGCGAGGCCGCGTCGGTGTGCAGCATCTGGCTTGCCGCCAGTGCCCCAAATCCCATTCCCATTTGACTCAGCATGCTGCGGCGATTGAGTCCGAAACCGCTTGGTAAGTTTGTATTCATGGCGGGTTATCGCTTCATCACGCTAAGGTCAAAGTTGATCAAAGTTCCGACAACAACGCTGGTTGCTGCCAATGCAGCGTGATTCATGTCATCGTCGGTTTCAGTATCGCCGATGGCCAAGAATTGGTCGGTGCGATCACGGTGCTCACTGAAATAATCAAGCTGGGATTGGTACAGTGTTTTGAGTGTTTCCAGCTGTGCCGGATTCGGTTTCCGGCTGGTCGTTTTGCGAAATGCATCGACTAGAATCGCAGTCGTGTCGTCGCCATGCAGTTGAATCAGCTTCTCTGCGGTGACACGTCCAGCCTCGACAAACTGAGGCCCGTTCATTAGCACGAACGCTTGCAGGGGCGACGAGGTGCGTTCGCGTTTGACTTGACAAACGTCGCGTTTCGCTGCGTCCAGCGTCATCATCGTTGGGGCCGGGCCGGTCCGTTTCCAGTACGTGTACAGACTGCGGCGGTACAAGTCGTTGCCGCTGTCTCGTTTGGAAGGACTGAACGATTCTTCGATATCGTACGGCTTTACCGGAGGCCCGCCGATCGTCGAAACCAAACGATGGCTCATCGCCAGCACGCTGTCGCGGAGCATCTCGGCAGGCAAGCGATAGCTGGGAAAACGGGACAACAATCGGTTTTCGGGGTCGTTCGCAATCGATTTGGGATCAGGATTTTGACTGGACTGTCGATACGTTGCCGACGTCACGATCAATTTCAGCATCCGTTTGATATCCCAGTCGTAATCGACAAATTCGACCGCCAGCCAATCCAGCAATTCAGGATGCGTCGGCGGTGCGCCTTGGCTGCCAAAGTCCTCGGGGGTGCGCACGAGTCCTTCGCCAAAGCAGATTTGCCAGAGCCGATTGACGGCAACACGGTTGGTTAACGGATGGTCATCCCGAGTCAACCACTGTGCCAAACCAAGTCGATTACGCGGAGCGTCTTTGGGGAATGCAAGCAGCGTACTTGGAGTGCCCGGTTCGACGGGTTCGCCGCGTTGATCGTACACGCCACGCTCGAGCAAATAGCTTGGTTTATGTTCAGGCAGTTCTTGCATGACCATGATCTCATCAACGGCATCCTGTATCGCACACCGATTCTTGCGAGCTTCCTTCAGTTTCGAGCGAGCTTGGAGCACCGTGTTGTCGATGCGACCCAGGTAGTGATCGCGAAGCAGTTTGTCTGTTTCCACAGCGGGCAGTTTCGCGGCGGCAAGCCGTTGGATTTCCAGCTTGGTTAACTCGGTGTCGTAGACCTGGAATTCGTCAACCGATCCATGCTTGAATCCGTTGTCGCGAAATCGTTCTCCAATCGCGATGTTGTCACCACCGCCACCGGTGATGTTTTTTGTGAGTGCATCACGAACCGTTTCTGTTTCGACTTGTTTCCCGTCGACATAGATCGCCAATCCCGCGGCGGTACTGGATCCATCGTTACAAACGACGACATGGATCCACTCATTGGTGGGAATCGCATGGACGCTACGGATGCTGATCGCATTGCCAGGCCAAAAGTGAATCAGCGACCAGCTGAGCCGGCCTTCGTCGATTAGCAGTTCATAGCCGCGGCTGGCGGCGTCGGTCCAAGCACGCGAGCGATGAAAGATCACCGCCCGCTCTTTGAGATCGGGCGTTTTGATCCAACACGAAACCGAAAACGGGGTAAAGCGAGAGAAATTGCCGACTTTGGTATTGATGGGGTCGTCACCAGTGAGTTTTACCGCATGCCCGACGATACCCTCGGTTTGCGTATTAGGTGCCGACGGTTTGTCTTCGAAATCGAGAGCTAGTATCGGTTTGGCAAGCTGAGTTTCATCAATGGATTCGAGATCAGCCGCCCATGTTTCTGCTTCCGCCGTGCGTGCATTGATCGCACTTTGAAATGCTTGCGAGGCAGCGTCGACGGCTTTTGTGGCCGATGCGAGCTGTTGCTCTTGATCTGCCGTGGGCAGCGGTAACGTCGGGGTTGGGATTGCGTTCGTGAAAAAAGAATACAAGCCGGCCTCGGCAATGTTGTCGAAGAACGCGGACAGTTGGAAGTATTCTTTTTGCTTGAGCGGATCGTATTTGTGGTCATGGCAACGACAACATTCCATCGTCAGCCCCATGATCCCGGTCGCGACCGTTTGCGTACGATCGGCGATCGATTCGATGCGGAATTCTTCGGGCACGCTGCCCCCTTCACACTCTTGGGGATGCAATCGATTGAAGGTGGTGGCCAGAATTTGATCGCGAGTGGCGCTCGGCAGCAAATCACCGGCAAGTTGTTCGGTGATAAATTGGTCGTAGGGCATGTTTTGGTTGAATGCCCGGATGACCCAATCACGCCACGGCCAAACGAAACGGTCGCGATCGACTTGGAAACCGTAAGTGTCGCTGTAACGTGCCACGTCGAGCCAATCGGCTGCCATGCGTTCGCCATAGGTTTCTCGCTTCAGTAATCGATCCACCAAACGCTCATAGGCATCCGCGGATTCGTCGGCCAAGAACGTGTCGATTTCTTCGAGCGTGGGCGGCAATCCGGTTAGATCAAAGGTGACACGGCGAATCAACGTTTCGCGATCCGCCTCGGGTGCAAGCGACAGGTTGTTCTTTGCGAGTTTGGCGTGGACAAATGCATCGATCGCGTTGTAGGTTCGTTGTCCATCGCGGGACTCGGGAAGCTCAGGGCGCCCGGCGGCAGCAAACGACCAATGGCCTTCGTACTGGGCGCCTTGGTCAATCCATGCCCGAATCGTTTCGATTTGATCTTCGCTGAGCGAACGTCCCGAGCTTGCCGGCGGCATGCGAAGATCCGGATCGTCTGAAATGATTCGCAGATAGACATCGCTTTGAGTCGCGTCGCCTGGTTCGATCGCGGACTCCTTGGCACCGTCTTCGGTGTCCAGTCGCAGATCGGCTTCGCGTGCTGCTTCGTCAAATCCGTGACAATGAAAGCAATTCTCCGAGAGGATCGGGCGGACATCGAGATTGAAACGCAGCGGGGACGCCGATTCGCTGGGATCGGCTGCCCAGCCACCGTTGGCGACGGTCAGGGCCGCAACGGTAACACCCGCAACGGTGCAAAGAAACGCTACCGTCGTAAAACGGCGTGGTTCAACAACGCTCATAAAAATCCTGTTTGGAGGCAGTCAAGACTCTTGGGGGAGTAAGAAATGATCGATAGAGATTGCAAAACAGGGCAATCCAAGGATCAAATCAAGACGGCACGCCAATCCAGCACCAGTAAAGTTGGCACTGACGCAGGTAGCCCGTTTAT
>NZ_JBFHFD010000749.1:0-3950 GCF_041583735.1 Novipirellula sp. | reverse complement strand
CGTCGAGCACCGCAATCAGTTCCTTTGTTCCGTCGGCAGTCGCACCCATCAGCACCAGCAAACACTGTTTTTTATTGGAATCGTCCTCCAATCGGACCTTCGCATGAATGCCGTCGGCCCAGACGTAAACGTAGTGCTTTCCGGTCAAAGCACGCTTGCTCCACTGGTCATACTCGATGCTCCATTGCTCTTTTAATCGAACAACAACGCTCGCACTCAGCCCCGCGGCTCGTTCACCGACCAGAGACTGCAATGCCTCCGCAAAATCACCCGTTGAAACACCTTTGAGGTAAAGCCACGGAATCAGCTCCTCGATTGCCGTCGTCTTGCGCAGGTAGGCGGGAAGAACGCTTGGCGTGAACGTTACACGTTTTTCGGGGTCGGGATGATTGTCGCGCACGCGACCTTGTGTGACGGGGATCGCCCCGGCACCGGTCAGGATCTCTCGCTCGGGAAGGCTGCCGTTTTTGACCACCCGCCGTCGTCCCTGATCGTCGCGGCGGTTTTCATGAATTTCAATGAAAGCGTCGACCTCGGCATCGATTGCTGATTGAAGCATTCGCCTGGCTCCTTCTCGGACAATCTCGTCCAGAGGGCTTTTCTGGTCGAATTGAGCTCGAAAGGAAATCACTTCGGGATCGAGCTGTTGTAAGCGTTCTATCTGCCCAGGTTGGCCTTGCGGTCGGGAGAATCTGCCGGCGGCTAATCGCCGCCCCGTAAATGCTGTGGCGGCCGCTTCCCATGTCTCCAGCACGCAGTTCATCGGCGCTGCCACTGATGCTGCGTTTTGATCTCACTGGGGTGTCTCTGAGCTCTACTTCCGCTCGGCTCCCAAGGGACGGCGCGAAGTGCGGTCAAGGGTTTCGGTCTTTCGCTAAAAGAAAAAAAACTGGATCACGCACCGCGTGTCACGAAGGAGTCAGGCGTCTATCGATCCACCAAGGGCCACGAGAGATCAAAACGCTTTCGCGGTCGCATCGCTGGTAACCTACGGCCAGAAGACCCATGAAGCTGGCGATAGCTTCGCTCGCCATCACGTCTGATTTCGGGCGCGCCCTAACGGAAGCGACCTGATGCATTTCACCACATCATGTCCAGGTCCCCGTCGCCGGTTCTCTGGGCGTACTCCAGATGGTCGCACAGGTCAGCGACCGCTTCAACATCGGAACCCGCTTTGCCTTTGACGCACGAGTGGCTCAGGTCGCCGATGAGCCACTGCAGCTCTACCCGAGTCATTCCCACTCGGCGAATCGCTTGACCCTTCGGCCAACGACGCAGCGACGCCTCTAAGCGGCCCGATACATAGCCGTACTTCAGGATCAAGTCGCGATGTTCGCGCGTCAGTTGGATTCGCTCGGTCAGGTTCGCCATCACGCCACCCTCGCCTCGCGGCGACGCACTCGACGTTGCTGTGTGGTCAAGCGTCGCGCCTTCTGCTCGGCGTCGCGGTACGGACGGACCGACTCCGGGTGTTCCTTTCGCCACACGTCTGGAAGTAGGCGTTCGTAATCTGTGCTGCCACTTGCCAACTGACGAAGACAATCGTCCACGTAGGCCCAAGCATCCAAGTGATGCCGTGCCGCCGAAGACACCAAGCTATACATCGTCGCCGCCACTCGGCCTCCTCGGTTTGATCCGACGAACAACCAGTTCTTTCGACCGATCGTCAAGCGGCGAAGTTCGTTTTCAGTCGCGTTGTTGTCAATCGGGATCGCGCCGTCGCCGAGGAACACCGACAGCTCATCCCACTGGTTCAACGCATAACGTACTGCCTTGCCGATCGAGCTCTTCGGAAGGACTCGCCGATCACCGTTCATCTGCAGCAACCAGTCATGCAGATCGTTCATGATCGGCACTGACTCGTTCTGACGCAGTTCCAGACGCTCGGCCGCCGAAGCTTCTCGCGCGCGGTCTTCAACCTTGTATAGGCCACGGTAAAACGCCAGTGCCCGCGCAGCGGCGACCGGGTCGTTCGGCTTGGCTTCGACGAACTTTCGGCGTGCGTGCGCATTGCAGCACGCGGCAAAAATTTGATCCTGTGCTCCCAGATAGACTCCGTCGTTGACTCCATAGGCATCGACCACCGCGTGGCCGTGAAAATCACGAAGGAATTTTGCCGGGCCGTCGCGTCCGCGACTTTCCGTGAAGTCGAACACGTTATACGGATGATCTTCACGGCCTCGATACAGCCAGAATCGTGCAGTCCGCATCTTGCCCGGCAAGCTGGCGTCCTGCAGCCGAACCGACGTATCATCCACACCCAGCACGTCGCCTGAGACGATTCGCGACTTCATCAGTTCTACCAACGCACTGGCCAGTGCCGCGATGTTCGCCAGCATCCCAAACTGCGTGTTGCGAGGGATCAGCATCCCGGCGCGGGCGAAGATGTCTTCCCCGCGATAGAGCGGTAGATGATCGGCGAACTTGTTGACGATCAGTTGCGTGTAAACGCCGAAGCCATAATCGCTGCCGGGGATCGGAGTTGTCAGTCCGCATGGTTCCTCACCGGCGGGCACCTGAGCGATCGATTCTTTGCACTTGCAACAGGCTCGTTTGTGGCGATGGATCTCCCAAATGAAAAACTCTGCCGGGATGAAATCCAATCGATTGCTGATGTCGGTGCCCACAATCGGCATCTCTTCACCACAGCAAGGACAGATTCGCTGTTCGGCCGGAACGTCCGCTTCGATGACTTTGCGTTTGAGATGATCCGGTAGCTTCTCGGACTTCTTCTTGCGACGACGCCGACGTGGCTGGCTTGCTTCATCGTCTTCGGCATCGTCATTCTCGACTTGCTGCTCACCCAAGTCGAACAGATGCAACTGCGAGTCATCTTCGACGTGCCGCTCGGAAGATCTGCCGAACAACTTGCGGCGATAGAGGTTCAGTTCTTCGCGGAGTTGTTCGTTGGCTTTCTGCAGTCGCTCAACCGTTTCGATCAGCTCAGCGTTGAGCCTCAACACGCTCTGCAAGTCGTCTTTGTTTTTCGAAGCAGCCATGCAGTTGTTATCGCCATCGAAACAAAAAACGCAAGGCTCTGTTGGGCCTTGCGTTGATGCTTTTCAAAAAGACTTGCTCGGCTAGCTCACGCCGCTTCAGGAAGGTCGATCGAGTAGCGTTTGCGTCGTTGCGATCCTTCGATCTGCACACCGCGGAGCATCATAACCAGGCCGGCCGAGTCGATCTCGAAGCTGCCATGCTCTTCGGAGACAATCTTTTCGAAGCTTCCGCTTTCGAGTCGCTTAGACCAGAGAGCCAAGCCATCGCAGTCCCACATCAGAATCTTGACATAGTCGCGCCGGCGGTTGAAAAAGACGAACAGGTGGCCGGAGAACAAGTCGACCTGGAAATGTTCTTTGACAAGTCCGGACAAGCCATTGAAGCTCTTCCTCATGTCGGTCGCCTCGGTGTAGACGAAGATCCGCGTGGTGGGGGCAAGTGCGATCACGATGCCACCTCACTGAGTGCCTCGACGATGTTCTTGATCAGCCTGCGTTGCTGCTCGTCGGTGGTGTTCCGGTCGAGGCGAGCAACAGCCCCGCCAGGCAATTCAATTTCCAAACCGGTCGTTTGATCCGCTTCCATCTCGTCGGGGGGAAGCTCAACAGCGACGAACGAGGCCGGTTGATCGCTGGAGCCTGTTGGACGATCGGGAACAGGGGATCGCAACTTCCGTCGCCACTGATAAAAGGAGGCGACCGAATAGCCTTCACGATCACAGAAATCTGCGACTGTCAGACCGGACTGGGCGAACCGTTCAATGCGGTCACGCCACTGCTGAGCGAGTTGTGGGTTGGGGAACTGCGGCATGGGTTTCTCCTGAAAGTGGAAAGAAACCCCTCACGCTAACCAGGCGGTCAACATGGGCAGATAGAACGCTTACCCAACAAACTGGCGCGAGTATCCGGGAATTCGTTGTCAGATTTGGTCACGGCTTATCCTCCTGGCCG
>NZ_JBFHFD010000748.1:0-3950 GCF_041583735.1 Novipirellula sp. | reverse complement strand
GTGGTTTTTTGCTCCGTTCTGACTGTAAGTGCTTTTTTATCAATGCTTTAGCGAATAAAGTGGGCTAGTGTTGAGTACACAAACAGTGAACAATCGTCGACATCACAAGTTCTACAGCACGTTCACAATCATCGTTTTTCTGGAAGCAAGCATGTCCCCCCAACTACTGGTTGTCGACGATCACGAAGCCGCACGTTTTGGCTTAAAATGCATGTTTAATGGGACTTCCATGCAGGTCGCGATGTCGACAGGTACCTCGGAAGAGGCATTGAAATTCATGGCTCAGCAGCCGTTCGCTGCTGTGATTATGGATATCCGAATGCCGGAAATGAACGGCCTCGAGTTACTAGAGAAAATTCGGCAATCCGAATTCGATGTGCCGGTTGTAGTGCTTAGCAGCTACGATAATCCGACCTACATTGCTCGCGCCGCCGCTCTGGGGGCCAACGATTACGTCCTCAAGAACACCGAGCGACAAGGTTTGATCGATGCCGTCTCACGCGCGATCAACTCCCAAGGGGCTGTCCCCGAGGGGCGTTTCCATCAAATTCGTGAGAAGATGCTCAATGAAGTCGATCTCACCAAATTTGCATGTGATTGGCCTTTGACAAGCCGCGAATCGCAGGTGTTGCTGCACATCGCGTTGGGACTCAGCAACAAAGAGATTGCCAAGTCGCTGATGATCAGCGTCGAAACGGTGAAAGAGCACGTTCAAAACATTCTGCGAAAACTTGGCGCCAACGATCGAACCGATGCCGCGGTCAAAGCCGTGCGTGTGGGCTTTATCGACTAGAAAGCAGGCTTCCTGCTTGAATGTTTGATGTCCCCCCCTCGGCGAAGTCACCCAGTCTTTAGTGACGCTCGATGCTGAGCCCTGCCGCTTTCCATTCCGGGACGCTGAAACGCAAACGTTGCGACTTGAATTGATGTTCTCGAAGCCAGCGATTTCCCGCAAAGGCAGCCGCGCAAAATGGGCCGCGGCAATAGACCAGCATAGTTGCTGATTTGGATAACTTTGCTGCCGTTTCGGCAAGCGAGGCAAACGGAACGTTTCTCGCTTTGGGCAAATGCCCTTGATCATATTCCGACGCTGGACGCAGATCCAACAAGGTGAAACGTCCGCGATCAAGTTTGGCGTTGAGTTTGTACCGACCATTTTGTTGGTCGATACCGATGGCAACGAGCTGCAGCGATCGGGTTTCGTCGATGCTGAACAACTACTCAAAGTATTGCCAAAATGACGATTGGTTCGGCAATGTCGCACGGCTCTTCGAGCCGTGCGCGTGCGGAGCGGTAGAAACGTTTGCCACTTTACCCACCGTTTCTCATCGAGGATCGTTCGGCGCAATGCGGCCGATGATGTCGCGTTACTTGGCGGCGACGATGTAGCAGATCCAACTCGGGTCACTTGATGCGGTTTCGCTTCGCTCCCAATGCGAATCGTCGTCGTTGTCTTCGATTTCCCAGTAGACATGGTTCTCGCTGAAACCCGCTTCGGCGAGCATCTCGCGGACTTCGGGGATCGTCCAGAAACGCCAGTGGTACTCGAACGCTCGTTTTAGTTTGCTGCCGTCTTTGAACTTGAAACTAATATAGAAACTCGCGTCCGCGTTGATAGGGTTAAACGAGGCTTGTTCCCACTCGTAACGAAACCCTTTGCGTCCTTTTTTGATGGTGCGTTTGTCGACGTGTTCTTCGGTGTAACATTCGCCGCCCCCCATCATGTCCATCACCATTACGCCTTCGCTCTTCAAATTCGCACGAGCGGCTTTGAAGTAATTAATCACTTCGGCTCGCGTTTTAAAGATCCAGAACGAAAAGTTCTGAGCCGACAGAATGTCGACTTGAGGGCGATTGCGTTTGCGAACATCTTGTTCCAGCAACTTCACACGGCTCTGTTGCCCCTCGCTAAGCGTTGCGAGGTTATGTTCGCGGCCCCAATCGAGCGTTTCGCCACACAGATCGACGCCGACGGCGGTCCGCTCGGGATCGGATTGCACCCAGTGGCAGCAGATCGCAAAGGTACCGCAAAAGTCTTCGCGTAGCGTGAGCGGTTTCTTGTTGTAAAAGTCGCGATAGGCTTGCTCAAAAAACTCGACTTCATGCTCCGGTGTTTGAACCGATTTTTGGTAGCAGTCGAATTTGTCGGCCAATTCTGCTTGCGATGGCTTGGCGGCTTTTGACTTAGCCTTATCCGACTTCTTGTTTTTGGGTTTTCCCATCGGTGATGCACTTATTTGGAGGCGTCGAGCAATTCAGTGCATCCAGATTAGTTTAGAGCTTCCCGTCGTGAAACGGGAAGCTTCCAAGAATTCACAAACGATTCGGCATCGGCTAAGCAAGTTGCTTAGCTGACTTCCATCGAAGTGCCCATCGTGGTGCCAGGGGCTGGCAGCGAACTGGATCCTTCCAAGTAGATGTCAATCGCTCGTGCCGCACCACGACCTTCGTTGATCGCCCATACGACCAAGCTTTGGCCACGACGGCAATCGCCTGCGGCAAAGACCCCTTCGATGCTGGTGGTAAACTCACCATGCGTCGCTTGGTAATTGCTGCGTGGATCGCATTCGATGCCGAGCGATTTGGCGATATACTGCTCAGGCCCCAGGAAGCCCATCGCCAGCAAGATCAACTGGGCTGGCCATTCTTTTTCGCTGCCTTCGACTTCGGCCATCTTCCAACCGCCGTCGTCGCCCTTGGTCCATTGGACTTGCACGGTTTTGATACCACGCAAGTTGCCAGCTTCATCCTTGAGGAATTCCTTGCTGAGGATTTGGTATTCGCGAGGATCGCGGCCGAACTTTGCCGTGGCTTCTTCGTGACCGTAATCGACGCGGAAAATACGCGGCCATTCAGGCCATGGATTGTCCGGTGCACGGTCTTCGGGCGGCTGCGGCAACAATTCAAAGTTCACCAAGCTTCGGCAACCGTGACGGATGCTCGTTCCGATACAGTCGGTACCGGTGTCACCACCCCCGATCACGATCACGTCTTTGCCTTCGGCGCTGATGAATGCATCGCCGAGGGCGTCGCCGTGTACGCTTTGTTGGGTGTTCGCCGTCAAAAATTCCATTGCAAAGTGAACCCCATTGGCATCGCGGTTTGCGATCGGCAAATCACGAGGCTTGGTCGCTCCACAAGCCAACAACAACGCGTCAAAGTCGTTGGTCAATTCCTTGGCATCGACATCTTCGCCGACATTCACACCGGTCACAAACTTGATGCCTTCGGCCGTCATCTTGTCGATCCGGCGCTGGATCACTTCTTTAGAAAGTTTCATGTTGGGGATGCCGTATTGCAGCAGTCCTCCGATGCGGTCGGCCCGTTCATAGACCGTGACTTCGTGGCCAGCCTTGTTCAACTGATCCGCGGCGGTCAATCCCGCAGGCCCGCTACCGACGATCGCCACCTTTTTGCCGGTCCGCGAGGTGGGTGGTTCCGGATGGATCCAACCTTCTTCCCAAGCACGATCGACAATCGCGTTTTCAATGTTCTTGATCGTCACCGGAGGATTCGTGATCCCAAGCACGCACGAACCTTCGCACGGTGCCGGACACACGCGGCCGGTAAACTCGGGGAAGTTGTTGGTTTTGTGAAGTCGTTCGATCGCTTCTTTCCAGCGGTCGTTGTAAACCAAGTCGTTCCACTCGGGGATCAAGTTATCGATCGGGCAACCGCTGCTGGATTGGCAAAACGGCACGCCGCAATCCATACACCGGGCGCCTTGTTCACGCAGATGCTCGACGCGGGGTTCGGTGTAGATTTCGTCGTAGTCGTTGATGCGGACAACGGGCAGTCGCCAGGCGACTTTTTTGCGATCAAACTCTTTGAATCCGGTTGGCTTTCCCATAGCTATTCTCAATCTTGTCGTTGTGGTGGTTGTTCGGTAATGGACGCCGCCGAGATGCGATCGCCCGCTGCAGGAGAGTCGAGGGGGGGGGGGGGGGGGG
>NZ_JBFHFD010000747.1:0-3951 GCF_041583735.1 Novipirellula sp. | reverse complement strand
GGGCAATCCAGCTTCGGCAAGGATCGGTTCTTCTTCGTTTGGTCAATCAATTTTTCGCAATGCGGACACTCGTACTGGACCGGCATCCGCACGTCTTGCGTTTCGGTTGCCAACCGAGCCAATCCAAAACGCAGTGCATCGGGACCAAACTTTTCGATCACGTCAATCGGGTCAACGCCGTTGCCTTTGCTCTTGCTCATCGTTTCCCCCAATCCATCAAGGATTTTGGGGTGAATGAAGACCTCGTTAAACGGGATCTTGCCGACGTTATTGAGCCCCATCAATACCATTCGCGCGACCCACAACGTGATGATGTCACGCGAGGTGATCAGCGTGCTGGTCGGGTAAAAGTACTCGAGTTCCGCAGTTTGCTCGGGCCATCCGAGCGTGCTATGAGGCCATAGCGCCGATGAGAACCACGTATCCAGAACATCGGGGTCACGGACCAATCCCAATCCCTCGACTTTTGCTTCGAGCTTCGGATCATCGCTTCGCAAACAAACGAATAGCGAGTAGGTGCCGTCTTCGTTTTCGTCGATCCGATCGGCAATCTTGCCCGAAGCATATTCCGAGAACGCTTTGATCTTTTCTGCGGCCGCGTTTGCATCGGCTTCGCTGATCCCACCAAGTGACCAAATCGGAATTTGATGCCCCCACCACAATTGACGACTGACGGGCCAATCACGTTTTTCGCTCAACCAATCGAGATAGCCTTTGCGATAACGCTCGGGGAAAATCTTGACTTGCTCGGTTGAAACGGCATCCATGGCGGATTGAGCCAGCTCTTCCATCGCCACGAACCACTGGTCGGCCAAGTACGGTTCGATCGGGGTCTTGCTACGGTCGCTCAGCGGCAACTCAATTTCACGATCCTCGATTTCGCCAAGCAGATCGAGTGCCTCGAGATCTTCGAGCACCTTGGCTCGCGTCTTTTTGATCGTCAAACCCTCATAAACTCCGGTCTCGGAATTCATTGTTCCGTCGGCGTTCAGGATGTTGATCATCGCCAATCCAACCCGCTTTCCGACTTCGTAGTCATTCGGGTCATGCGCCGGCGTGATCTTGACGCATCCGGTCCCCATCTCGGGTTTGGCCCATTCGTCGGCAACGATTGGGATTTCACGATTCATCAACGGCAACATCACTTTGCGACCGTCCAGCGCCATGTCACGCAATTGGATCAGCAGCGGCAACATCGTTTTGCGGCGATCCACGAGGGCTTCGATTTGTTTATCGATCTCACTCTTTTCGCCGGCGGATGCGGTGTCACGCTTTGTTTTCAGATCCGCTTCGAGCTTGTCCATCGCCGCTTCGGGATCGGGGTGCACCGCGACGGCGCTGTCGCCTAGCATCGTTTCAGGACGCGTGGTGGCAATTTCGATTCGCGACGGTTCGCCCGGCTTGGGATCAACAACCGGATAGAAAATGTGCCAAAAATGACCTTTTTCGGTCTGGTTGATCACTTCATCGTCGCTGACCGCGGTCTGCAAATAAGTATCCCAGTTGACCAGTCGTTTGCCGCGGTAGATCCGTTTCTTGCTGAACAGATCAAAGAAGGTCGCTCGCACCGCGGCAGCGCAGCGGTCGTCCAAGGTGAACCGAACTCGCTCCCAATCGCAACTGCATCCCATGCGTTTGAGTTGGTCGAGGATCCGTTTCTCGTATTGTTCTTTCCAATCCCAAATTCGCTGGACTAACGCTTCGCGACCAAGATCGTGACGCGACTTGTTTTCTTGTTCTTTGAGTCGTTTTTCAACAACCGCTTGCGTTGCGATACCGGCATGATCGGTGCCAGGCATCCATAGCGTTTCAAAACCTTGCATTCGCTTGGTGCGAATGACGATGTCTTGCAGCGTGTTGTTCAAGCCATGCCCCAGGTGCAGTGCCCCGGTCACGTTCGGCGGTGGGATCACAATCGTAAAGGGTTTGCGATCAGGATTGGGTTCGGCGTGAGCGCATCTTGCATCTTCCCAAGCTTTGGCAATGTCCGCTACAGCGTCCGAATGTTCAAATCGAGTCGGAATCGTCATGATTTTTCTAGCGTTACTTTTTTTCGGATTTGTGAAGTTTGTATTCGACGGCATCGACCAGCGCGCTCCAGCTCGCTTCGATAATGTTTTCGCTGACGCCAATGGTGCCCCACGATTCGTGGTCATCACAGCTTTCAATATTCACTCGGATCGATGCCTCGGTACCGCTGCTCGATTCAACGACGCGTACTTTGTAGTCGGTCAAACGCATCTCTGCGAGCATTGGGTATTCGTCGGCAAGCGCTTTGCGAAGTGCGGCATCGAGCGCGTTGATCGGCCCGTGGCCTTCGGCAGCATCAAACCACAACGTCTCGCCGACCTTGAGCTTGATGATCGCTTCCGCAAACACACTACGCTGTTTGCTCTCGATGCTGCGATCCCCCGCCACGACTCGGTACTTGATCGTTTCGAAGTGTGGCGTGTAGGTGCCGGCAACGCGTTTGATTAGCAGATCGAACGACGCGCCCGCATTTTCGAATTGGTAGCCTTCGTTTTCCAGTCGCACGACTTCGGCCAAGATCTTGTCCATCAATTCGCGGTCGTCGTCCAAATTGTGCTTGGTCGCCAGCGCGGCGATATTACTACGTCCGGAAAGTTCGCTGACGAGAATGCGACGCTCATTGCCGACCAAGGCTGGATCAATGTGTTCGTAGGTCTTCGCCGCTTTATTGATCGCGTGGACATGCATACCGCCTTTATGAGCGAACGCACTTTGGCCGACGAACGGTTGGTTGTTACGCCACTGCAAATTGGCGGTTTCGTAAACAAAACGGCTCAGTTCGGTCAACGGTTGTAGCGATCGGCCACCCAGCACGCTGTAGCCTTCCTTCTTGAGTGACAGATTCGCCATCACCGTGATCAAGTCGACATTGCCACAACGTTCCCCGATGCCGTTAATGGTTCCTTGAACCTGAGTTGCCCCGGCATCGACCGCCGCCAACGAATTTGCCACAGCAAGCTCGCAATCGTTGTGGCAATGGATCCCAATTTGCACGTTGAAATCGGAAAGCGCGGCCTTTGTCGCTTTGGTGACTTCGCGAATCCGCTCGGGCAGCGTGCCGCCGTTGGTGTCGCACAGGCTGAGCCAAGTCGCGCCGGCCGACGCGGCGGCCTTCAGTGTTTTGATCGCATATTCGGGGTTTGCGTTGTAACCATCAAAGAAATGTTCGGCGTCGTAGATCAATTCAGCGCCGCGAGCAAGAAACTCGGTGCTCTCGCCAATCATCGCCAAATTTTCTTCGAGCGTGACGCGAAGCACTTCGGTGGCATGGTAGTCCCACGTTTTGCCGACCAAGGTGATGCAGGGTGTTTCGGCTTGCACCAAGGCTTTCATGCCGGGATCGTCTTCGGCTTTCATCGATTTCCGCCGCGTCATTCCAAACGCACAGACCTTGGTGCTGCCGAGGTTGCGTTTTTTGATCTCGCGAAAGAATGCCACGTCCTTCTCGTTCGACAGCGGGTAGCCCCCTTCGATAAAGTCGATGCCAATTTCGGCCAGCCGCTCGGCAATATTGAGCTTGTCTTGAAGTGAGAAACTGACACCTTCGCCCTGAGAACCGTCTCGGAGCGTTGTGTCGTAGATCAAGATGGGTTTGGCGTTCATCGCGGGCGTGTTGGAGTTAGAAGGGGAAGGATGCAGAGAAGCGAAAGCCGTGTGGCGGGCAAAGCGTCAGGGAGTGAAAGTAGGAAAATGGGCGGTCGGTGTGCGGTCGTTGGTGTTTCAGGTACGAAAAAACCCCCGAAGCTATGAGTGGCCTCGGGGGTGAATGTCAAAGTGGCATCTCGATTCGAGCCCTGCTCCGCAATTGACTGCGGCCAGTCCGATTCGTTCCCCGCGTTATGGCCGGCTATCAATGCCGACGACGCGGATAATCATGGTTTGGATAATGCTGTGAAGTGCCACGGAATTGTCTGTTTCTGT
>NZ_JBFHFD010000746.1:0-3952 GCF_041583735.1 Novipirellula sp. | reverse complement strand
GGCAGCCTGAACGACGTCACGTCACCTAAACACAAATAATCCACAAGCCGATATTTAAGGCCTTGTCCATAAGAGCCATCGCTATCGGTCTGCCCGCACCCAGCAAATTACCGGATGCCGTTTTCGGAGCAGCGTAGCTACCTTGGCCAGAAGATAAAGACTTGCACTGGACGCCATTCTCCCACCGTCTGGCGACGGTAGCTACATCGAAGATAAGAACGCGTTAGCGTACCTTACAACGACCAACCCACCTTGGGGTCATCATGGATTTGCGGAGCGTGGATGGCAGAGAGGCTCTTGATGCGGCTGCTGACCTTTTCGACCGCCGTTTCATCGGTCAGCACTTCTAAGGACAAACGGAACGAGACCGTATCGGCAGCCTCAATCGTGACCACACGCCCCTGCTCGGCCTCGAACGAACGCGTGTTGGGAAAGTTCGTAGCGGGCTCCATACCGACCACGTAGCCATCACTTTTGGCGCCGGTGTTCTTCCACAAAATGAAATTGGGAAGTTGGCTGACATTGAATGTAACCGCCATACCACGATTCTTTTCCGCCGAGCGGAGCATTGCGGTGGTTTCGCTTGAATCATCGCACACCAAGTTGGCAAAGTAGACACGTTCCTGATAGCCCGATTCAGGCTCACCAAATTGGTTCCACGTCTCCAGCTCGCTTGCCGACAATGCGTCTTTTGGAGCGAGTTCTTCACAGGCCGCTTCGAGCACTGCGCCAGGTTTTAAGATCGGCGAACCGACGTTGATGTGATACAGCAACTGCATCGTTGCAGGAGTCGACAACTCGTTGGTGACGTCATCTAACAGATCCACTCGGTAGCCGCCCGCATGGACTCGCAATCGCGTTCTCATCCTCAAACGCTTGAAAAACAGTCGCGATTCGATGACTTCGCCAATCAATTCGAGCCGGCCGGACGCCTCGTCGTATTCAATCGACAACGAATCGGCAGCCAGGTTCCCGATTCGTCCGTGCAGCGGGTACTTCAGTTTCCCCGCCTCATCGAACTCAGGCGCACCGTTGCTTTCCAATCCACAGCGGACGACCAATTCGTCGAACCCTTCGAGCCAACCGAGACCGCTAGGGTCGAACAGCGGCACTTGGGACGGATGGACCGGCCCGGTGACGGGCGAGTCCCAGCCGAAGCGAATCCCCTCGGCCTCGATTTTCCAGATGGACATCCCGCGAGTGGGCAACACGATAACCCGCATCACACCGGTGTCGATTTCGACAACTTCGACATTATCCGACGCGCCGCCGACAAAACGGCCATGGCGGGTTTTGATCTCGCCCATCCGTGTTTCGATGTCCATCGACAAGGGAGATTCGCTGTCCCAGGCGATTTGAGGCTCGCGGCGGTCCCATTTTCGAAGTGCGACAATTTCTGCCATGTTCTTTTGAATCTTTGAATGCGAGGGCGATTAAGCGTCAGTGAATGCGATCGGCCCGAGTAAGGTCGTCTTTTTAACAATTCTGAATCGGTGACGTTCTTGCCCGTTCGTTACGAAGCAAATAAAACATAACTTCCTCAGAAACCAATTTAGGGCGTCCATTTCAGCCCACCGAGCATTTTCGACTTCACTTGAACACGCTCGGTGACCGAAGAACACGTTTCCAGCCTGAACATACTCTTTCCCTCCGAGATTCAAAGGTACTACGATCGATGAGTAACGTTAAGCTGGATGAAGGCTTAATTAAAGGTGACTCCGTTGCGGGAATCCTCGACTCCGCCATGGACGCGGGCGAGGGACTGTTGCGATTAACCCCCACCTGGGTACCCCGATCGTTTTTGCATCCCGGACGCCGAATCAAGTTGCACCCCGGCGATTATTATCGCTTTGGTGCCGACCGCGGTGGTATCGACGAGCGATGGTTCGGCAGCACCACCGAGGCGGCCAACGAAGGCCGAGTCTGGCACGAAGGCCTGAGCTTTGTCCTCTTCGAAGGCAAAAAGTTCATGCTGAAGGACGCCGTCTCCGAGCGTGGTAACGATATTGTCGGCGAGGCGATCTATTCAAAATACGATCGTTGGCCCGTTTACTCGAAATTCTTTGACAACATGGGGCCGATCCCCCATCACATGCACCAAAGTTTCGAAGACGCCAAATTGGTCGGCCAGGAAGGAAAGCCCGAAAGCTACTACTTCCCACCCCAGCTGAACAACGTCGACAACAACTTTGCCTACACGTTCATGGGACTCGAACCAGGAACGCAGAAGGAAGACGTGCGTCGCTGCTTGGAAAACTGGAACGCCGGTGACAATGGCATCCTCGACCTCAGCCGTGCCTATCGTCTGAAACGCGGTACCGGTTGGTTGATCCCACCAGGCGTCTTGCACGCTCCGGGATCGCTCTGCACGTACGAACCACAGTGGGGCAGCGACGTGTTCGGGATGTACCAATCGATCGTCGAAGGCCGCTATGTGCCTTGGTCGCTGTTGGTCAAAGACATGCCCGAAGAGAAGCACCAAGACCTCGACTTTATCGTCGGGCAATTGGATTGGGAAAAGAACGTCGACACCCATTTCAAAAACAGCAACTATCTCGAACCGGTCCGCGACGACGAACGCAGCGGTGATGGTTACGAGGATTTGTGGATCGTCTACGGTACCGTCGATGGCGAACAGTTGTTTAGCGCCAAAGAATTGACGATCCAGCCCGGTGCAAAATGCACGCTGCAGGATCCTGGTGCGAGCAGCTGGATCACCGTTCAAGGCCGCGGCCGCATGGGATCGCTCGATCTGCAGACCCCTGCCATGATCCGCTTTGGTGAAAACACTTCGGACGAAGTCTTCATCTCGCACGTCGCTGCAACGAACGGCGTCGAAATCGAAAACCTTGGCACCGAACCGTTGGTTGGACTACGGTATTTTGGGCCGAACACGCATAAGAATCTGCCCAAGGCCGGCAGCTAACACGGCTAAACGAACCCCCAGCGACTCACACGAACACCTTTAGGAAATCAACGCGATGAAACTTCATAATGCAATGTGGCCCGGACTGGTTGGCAAAGGCACCGACGAAGGTCAGGAGCCACCGATCAGCCTTGAACGGATGCTCGACTTGACCGCTGCGGCTGAAGTCGACGGCCAAAAGTTTGATGGCATCGATTACTTTTTGTTCCTACCGCACACCAATCCCGAAGCCAGCGACGACGAGATTCGCAAGATTGCGGACTTGATCGCCAGCAAAGGGTTGGCGGTCGGTTCGTTGGTCGCGCCGATTTGGCCGGGCACCGTGGGTGATTCGGCGATGGGGGATGCCGAACAGCAAGCCAAGTTCCTGTCGGCCGTCAAAATGGCCTGCCGCATCGCGGGGATTTTCAACGACCACGGCGTGCGTCAGTACGGAGCGATCCGCATCGACAGCGCCGAGTTTGGTGTCGAAAAGTGGCGTGAAGACCCCAAGGCGAACACGCAAAAGATTGCTAACACGTTTAAGGAAGCGGCCAAGATCGCGGCCGACCATGGCGAGCGTCTGGCGGCCGAAGGCGAAATCTGCTGGGCCGGAATGCACAGCTGGAAAGACATCCTCGATCTGCTCGAAGCGGTCGGAATGCCCGAATCGCTTGGATTCCAAGCCGACTTGGCGCACACCTATCTGTACTTGATGGGTTACAACGCGCCCGAACATGCACTGCTGCATGAAGGCTACAGCGACGAAGAATTCTATGCGGCCTATGAAAAGATGACCGACAAACTTCGCCCCTGGACGATCGACTTTCACGTCGCGCAGAATGATGGCGAGGTTCACGGTGCCGGTTCGCACGACAAGACCGGAAAACATTGCGCTGCGGATGACCCCAACGGCAAACTGGATATCGTCAAGTGCTCGGGCTATTGGCTCAAGGACGCCGAGAAACGTGGCATCAAGCACATTTGCTGGGACGGATGCATGTTCCCCAATGCGACGCTCGAAGACCCTCACACATGGAACACGAT
>NZ_JBFHFD010000745.1:0-3956 GCF_041583735.1 Novipirellula sp. | reverse complement strand
TGAAATGCTGAACATTGGTGGCGAAGGTGAGGTCGAGGGCCCCAAAATTCTGGATCTCGGTTGTGGTTCAGCCGTCTGGAGCTGTGCGATGGCTCACCGAGACGCAAAGGCGACGATTACCGCAGTCGATTTCCCCGGTCCGATCGCTGCGGCGACCACGATGGCCGAATCGATCGGACTGGCCCCCCGATTCACTGCGATCCAAGCCGACCCCGCGTCGGCCGAGACGGCCGCCGAGAACCATTTGCCGAGCGATTTCGATATCGCCTTGATCGCCCAACGTCTGTTTGCTCAACAACCCGCCGAACAAGCCGCACTGCTGAAACGAGCCTTTGCGTCGATTCGACCAGGCGGCCGTGTGATTGTGATCGACCTGTTTCGTGGCCCCACCAAGCCGAATTTGACCGAATCCACCGAAGCGCTCAAACTCGAACTCGAAACTCAGGGGGGGACGATAAAAACGCTGAAGGAGGCAGAATCGCTGCTGACCCGCGAGGGATTGGAAAAAATCAAGTTCACCTTTATCGCCGCCAGCCGGATGGGATTGGGGATGATGGTGGCGTTCAAACCGGAATAGGTGCGAAACAGTAATGGGCGTCGTCGAGTCGTCGTCGTGTTCCAGGAATCGCACCGCTCGCCAGCGTGTGAAGCATTTCGACGCATCTCCACCGTCTGGCGACGGTAGCTACGGGGTCTTCGTCAATGATTGATTTGATGCACCACTCGCGGCAAAGCAATGAACGTCCGACCACTCGCCAGCTGCGGTCTCCCAAGCGTTCGGTTTCCGAAAAGGGCAAAAATCGTACCTTGCAGGGTGCGATTGGCACGGTTTTCGGCAAGAAATTGCAGCATTTAACTCAAATTTAGAAGAAAGTCCCAGTGCCACGTTGACGATCACGCTGTTAAGTTCCTACGATACGCGGCTCGATTCCATCTAAAACCTGTCACTTATGGACCCCCAGCGATGGCTGTCCCCAAAAGAAAACATTCCAATAGCCGTACCGGCAAACGTCGTTCACATGACCACGTCAAGAAGCGTCAAGTCGCCTATTGCCCGCAATGCAGCTCGGCTGTGCCTACGCACACGATCTGCCCTAAATGTGGGTACTACCAAGGCCGCACCGTCGTCGAATCGCCTAACGAATAAGTTCGACGAGTTCGTTTTCCTGACGCACAGGCCTTGTACCCCAAGGCTGCTGCATCTTTGAAGAAGGGGCTGCTGTGGCGCTCGACGTTGACTCTGTGGGCATTCTTTTCCCAGGCCAAGGTGCTCAAAACATCGGCATGGGACGCTGGCTGTGTGAAAACTACCCTCAAGCCCGCGCGCTCTACGACACGGCTTCGGAAGTACTCGGTTACGATCTAGTCACGCTTTCGCAAGAAGGCCCCGAAGACAAGCTGAACGCAACGGAGTTCTGCCAACCGGCATTATTTGTCGTCGGCATGGCTGCGGCAGAAGTCGTGTTGAGCCAGCGCCCAGAACTGGCCGACAAGATCAAAGCCGCAGCAGGACTGAGTCTCGGTGAATACACCGCGGTCTGTTTTGCGGGCGGCATCCAATTCCAAGACGCCGTTCGGCTCGTTCAACGACGAGGCGAAGCGATGCAAGCTGCCTCGGATGCAGTCCAAAGCGGCATGGCCAGCATCCTCGGACTGGACCTCGAAACGGTGCAAGCGGTTTGCGATGAGTGCCGCCAAGGCGACGAAGTGCTACAGCCAGCCAACCTGCTGTGCCCTGGCAATATCGCCATCTCAGGCCACATTTCAGCAATCGATCGTGTCGAGCCTGCTGCTCAAGAAGCCGGTGCGATGAAAACCGTGCGGCTGAGTGTTGCTGGCGCCTTCCACACCTCGCTGATGCAATCCGCCGTCGCAAAATTGGGTGAAGCACTCGAATCAATCGAGATCCAAGACACGCGCATCCCGGTCTACAGCAACGTCGACGCGGCACCGCATCAATCCGCAGCCGAAATCAAAAACCTGCTCAGCCGCCAAGTCGTCAATCCCGTTCTCTGGGAAGCCTCGATCCGCAAAATGATGGACGATGGCATCGCAGGATTCTTGGAAGCAGGAACCGGCCGCGTGCTGCAGGGAACGCTGAAGCGAATCCATCGCAAATTGCCAACCGAAGGCTTCGGTGACGGCTGATTTTCACAGTGACAACGAGGTGGTCGCGACTCGCTGAAACAGCCAGCCTATCCGGCTGACGCAATCAACTGCGGCTTGCGACCCTTTGCGGCACTCGGATCACGCCCGCGGCGGATCACAAACGGGGATGCGTCCAGCCCAATCCCCAACCAGCCAGCCCGAGACCACGCGAATCGACTGGTTGGCCGACACGACTGCAGGCCATCAGCCCGCACAACAACGCTCACATTCCTTTGATCTAGAAAGACAAACGCACCATGCAATTATCCATCGCAGTGGACTTGAAGGGCCAAGTGGCGATCGTCACCGGAGCCTCCCAAGGGCTCGGAAAGGCCGTCGCCGTCGCTTTGGCTCAAAATGGAGCCCATGTGGTCTGCTTGGCACGAAACGCCGACAAGCTGGCCTCGACCGTTAGCGAAATCGAAACCGCCGGCGGTACAGCCGAAGCACTTTCGGTGGACGTCACCGATCGTGCCGCTGCTGCTGCTGCGATCGAAGACACTGCCCAAAAGCACGGTCGACTCGATATTTTGGTCAACAACGCCGGAATCACCCGCGACAAACTGATGCGGGGCATGTCCGACGAAGAGTGGGACGACGTGATCGCCACCAATCTGACCAGCTGCTTCGTCTGCTGCCGTGCCGCTGCCGGTTTGATGCGGAAAAAGAAGTACGGACGCATCATCAACATGGCCAGTATCTCGGGCATGATCGGCAATCCCGGTCAAGCCAACTACTCGGCTAGCAAGGCGGGCATGATCGCCCTGACTCGCACCCTGAGCAAAGAATTAGTCAATCGCGGCGTCACGGTGAACGCCATCGCACCGGGCTTCATCGCCAGCGAAATGACGGCCGAACTTGGTGACGTCGTGCTCGAGGAAGTCAAGAAACGCATTCCTGCAAAACGTGTAGGCAAACCCGAAGAAGTTGCTGCCGCAGTGTTGTTCCTGGCATCGGCCGATGCAGGTTACATCTCGGGGCAAACCATCGTCGTGGACGGTGGGATGATTGGCTAACCGACCGACGGTGACCTCGGCTTGCCCGACGAAGAAAGAGCAAACCGGCCCGCAATCTTTAACCAGATTGCGTGCCTTAGCGAAAATCACGATACTTCCGCCGCATACCGCCTGTCGGTGTATTGACGTGATTTAGCTTTTTGACCTATCTTTTCGGCGAAAGCACTGGTCGCTGCCGGGCTCTACCCCTTGAATGAAGGCGGGGCCAACAAAGACGGAGTTGCCAATGATGATTGAGCCTTCGTTAAGACCGGTTTTGGGGGAGTCGAGTTTCTCTACTTCCCCGAACCTCGTATCCTCCTAACAAACTTGCTGACATTTCCCCCGGAGATAGCCCATGGCTAGCGTCGAAGAACGCGTTGTCGATATTGTTGCTGAACAACTTGGCGTCGACAAAGACAAGATTACTCGAGAAACTTCCTTTGTGAACGATCTCGGTGCGGATTCACTCGATACCGTGGAACTGGTGATGGAACTCGAAGAAGAGTTCGACATCAGTATTCCCGACGAAGCTGCTGAGAAGATCCAAAAGGTGGGTGAGGCAGTGGATTTCATCGAGAACGCCAAAGGTGATGACGCCTAAGGCTGTCTGTGATTGATGGACGGCTTTGTTCCGTTCCAGCAACGTTGACCAACAATTCGATTGTTGACGCTCTTGCCGCCCGAGAGATGTTGACGTGGCCCCTTTTCGGCTCACGCGAACATGTCACGGCGGCATTTATTTTGTAAACTCAGCTGATTACTCTTTTCTGCACTTATTGAAGGCCTTCTTGATGCAAGCCCGGTCGGAAC
>NZ_JBFHFD010000744.1:0-3970 GCF_041583735.1 Novipirellula sp. | reverse complement strand
TGTTTTCCAGCGGCAACATACGCATACGTTCGTGCGACGTAGATACCATGCGCATCTTCCAATGGAACGTGATGAACCACATGCGGATGCGCAAGATCGGTGCAATCAAGCACCTTCACCCCTTCTTTGTCGGTGACAAATCCGTATCGGAACTGAACTGCGACGCGGTGCGGATGCTCAAGTTCTTCGTGACCAATCACACTGGTGATCTTCGGTTTTGTGGGGTCATCCAAATCGACCACCACCAGCCCTTCTTCGCAACAAATGTAGGCGTACGTCCCGACGATCGAGATCGATTCGGCTCCGTCCAGAATCCCATCGGGATTGAACGTCAACGCTCGCTCTAGAAAGTTGTTCAGTGGATTGCCGTCAAGTAAGGTGCCAGCACCGACCAAGATCAGACCTTCTTCTTTGTCAGTGACATAGATGTAAGCGTACAACGGATGCACTGCGGACTCTTCATTCGCAGGGTCTTGTTTGCGAGTCGGATCGGGTGCAATCGTGCTCGGTGCAGCGACGCCGGTAGCATGCTTGGTTCGGACATAGAAGCGTTGTCCCAGCGGCGAGACCGGTGCGGTAGTGATCCGCTCGCTAAACGCTTTGTGATCGATAAACGCGATGTCAAAGACGCGGAAGCCGCCTTCACCGCAGGCCGCATAAATGTACTCACCACGGTGCTGCAGGTCCAAAATCTCTGGCTTGCGGTAACGCAGCGACAATGTTTCCAAAATGTCGCGACCAGGATGCTCGTGGCTGTGCTCGAGTTCGCGGTCATGCTCGAGGTGTTCTTCGTAGTTTTCCGGATAGGCAAGCTGATGCAGCGAGCTTCCAATCACCGCCTGCGGTTCGGTGGTCTCAGTCACCACAACGGCTTCAAAGCCGTGCTCACCCGCAGCAACGTAACAGTACTTGCCAATAAAATTGGTGTATCCCGTGCCTTGCATCAACAACTGAGTCATGATCGCGTTGTTGTCATTGGCAGCCGAAAGATGGCAGTCGGTGCAGCTCTTCGTTTCATAAACGCCGCCATGGCCGGGATCGGTTTCGTTGATCAATCCGGCGCCACCGCGAACCGTATGCGGAACATTGGTGCTGAACGCAATGCCGCTCATTCCATCGCCACTGATCGTTTGCTGCTGAGTGTAGATCGCTTCGCGGTTGGCGTTGTAGCTGGTCACGTGAATTGCACAACTGCTGCGTGCCGGACCAATACGATTTCCCGTCACCGTTCCATCGCGAGCGAGCATAAAGACATCATCACGAAGCGTTTGAAAGTTATAGCTGGTTCGGTTTCGCGTCACATCGCCTTCGTTGTGTAGTTCCGGCGATTTGATATTCGCTCGTTGTGGCAAATGGCAACCGAAACAACTTGGATTCCACGAGCTATGGCAGGCAATACACGACATATTTTCGTTGCGATGGGCACACGCCAATAAATCATCAGTGCTCGTGCCTCCCCAAGTCGGACGTCCGTCGGCGCCCATCCGTACCGTTTTGGCGGCATGCGACCGCGCGTTGTAGTCGGGATGGTCGGGGCGAACGGTATCGGCGGTTTGTTTAACTTCCCAAAACAGGTCGGGTTCGACGGTGCTGCGTTGGATCAACCGGGGTGCTTTTCCGGGTTCACGCAAGATCTCGAAGCGAGGTTTGTCGAAGGTGGTGCCGAGCGTCAACAGATTCGTGCCACCTTCGGGCGCCGCCGGACCGCTGGTTGGCAATCTCGCCACTTCGCCAGCCTCGAGTTGTTTGTCGACTTTTTCGACCAGCGATTCTTCGGCCGTGCCGTGGCAATCAATACATTGAATCTCGATCGCCGCGCGGACTTCGCCATACAGTTTCGTATTGCCGTGACTGTCTTGATAGAAATGGCAATCGACACAGTGCATCCCTTTTTCCATATGGATGTCCTGCATGTGAACCGGAGCATCGGGGCGACACCTGCCGACCTCTTGTTCGGTGGGCGTGGACGGTTTGACCGCCTCTTGAAGTTGTTCGGTCGACACCTCGGGTAGCGGATCGTTCTTCCAATCCAACAACGTGCCGTGACGGTCTTTCTTGAACACCGCTCGGTATACCCAACCGTGACCATGGAAATCAGCGAACTGCGTGTGCCGCAAATGAGGATTCAAGTCGCTGACGTTGGCCAGGAATTCAGGGTCGCTCCAGTGCCCGCGGGCGGCCGCTTCGTTCGGGTTAAACTCGGTTGCCCGCATGTATTCTTCGGCGGTCAATTCCTTTTGTTCTTCCGGATACATCAACTCGCCGTCGGTTTCGTTATCCCACCACATATAGCCGAGATAACTATTCAACACGTTGGTGCCCGGGTGAATGTGACACACCATGCACTGGCTCGTCGGCATTCGCAGTTCGAATTTGTGCTGGATCGGATGTCCCGGTTGGTCCTTGCGAATAGTCGGATCGATGTATTTGACCCATTCATCTCGCTCGGCCGCCGCGGTGCCATTGTTACCGTACTTGGCCAAGAATCCGCTGGCGGTGGGACTGCGATCGTTCGCGTATAAAACGTGACACGCGCTGCAGCCGCTACTGCGATAGTCGCCGGGGTGGTCATTGGTGCCGAGGAAATTTAACGTTGGATCGAGCAGCCGTGTTTTTGCCAAGCCGATGTAGACAGGGTCGGTTCGATTTTCGGTTCCCAGCCCCCGCAAACTCAATCGTTCACGTGGACGACCGGGTTCTTCGAGTCGTTCGGGAATCCCGATCTCGGGCCGGAAACGACCACCGCGTTCAAAGATCCGCAACACGTTACCGGGCTGGCTGACCTGATACGGGATCAACGGATTCAGCGACGCCAGCACCCCTTTGTGCCGCATCTCGTATTCCGTCGGTGGTGGTACGGTTTGCATGATTTGCGGCTTGCCGTTCATGCTATACGATTCACCATGCTGAGGTCGCTTGTCCCCCGTGGCACCGTTGTTGTACAGAGCCGCCCCCCACAACATGCAACCGTTAGTCATCATGCTCTTGCGAAGCTGCAGCACTTCGTTCGCGTGACATTGTCCGCACGCGATATGGGCAACGCGTAAATCACCCGGGTTCATAAACCGAATGAACTCGGGCGACTCGTGATTCAAAATCGTGTAACTGCGAACCGGGTTAGCCGAGTCTTTCCAGGCCGGTCCGTACTGAGGCCAAACATGGGCGGTGCGAATATCGGTCGCGGTGGCATCACCGCCGTGACAATCCGTACACCCGATTTGGATCGAGTTCACGGGATGCATGTGGCCGACATCGGTGTGGCAATGAATGCATCCGACGCTCTTGGAATGTGCATCGGCGGCGGTTTGGCGAGCAAGATCGTCAAAGCGTAGATCTTCGGGAATCGGATAAGACGCATTGTCCGCGATCCCCAAGCGGCGTGCTAAGTCCCAGGGATCTTCGCCGCGACGTCCGATGTCCGGTTCACTCGCGCCGGCAACGCGTGCTTTGCCATGGTAGCTTCCCGAAGGAAAAGGAATTTTCTGGGCCGGGATGTTTTCGGGCGGAATGTTCGGAGGCCCCGCGGTGACGACCGGTGCAGCAATCGAATCGGTGGCGGCGACCTGAGCCACGACCGGAGATTGCATTGGCGTTTTCGACTCGGACTGACGACTCGATTTTAGAAAATCACGCAGCGTCGCGATTCGCTGCTGAGGCGATTGAGCCCATCCAGCCGATGACGTCGCCAGACAAACAAAAAAGGTCAGCTGAAAGATACGTCGGCAGTTCATCAATCCATTCACCCAATCACTGCCAGCTTATTTGCTAGCTAGAACTCTAGGACCAGTTCGAGGAAGCCCGCCACGTGGTTGCGGAGCTCACCGTCGAGGTTCTGGTATAGGTCTTCCAATCCATTGCCGCCAATGAGTGTCGCGAGACCACCCAATAACAGAATGTTATTATTTAGCAGCGGACGGTATTCAAGGCCAGTGCTAATATCGGTGCCGATGAATTTGTGGACTTCTCCTGT
>NZ_JBFHFD010000743.1:0-3971 GCF_041583735.1 Novipirellula sp. | reverse complement strand
TGATCGCTGCTTAGAAACACGTTGTCGGCGGCGAACCAGTGCGACCAAAATGCACGCCGCAACCAACCATGTTGCCGTTGGTTCTTGGCCGCATGTTTTCGCGAGACATAAAAATCGACCACCGCAATTACCCCTCCCGGTTTTAACATCGCTTCGGCCAGTGCGAGCGTTTGAAACCAGTCGGGAATCATCGTCAGCGAATAGCTCAGCGTGATCACATCCACGCTCGCCGGTGGCAGCGAAAACGTGGTGGCGTCGGCAAGATGTGTCTTGGCATTTTCGCAGCCAAGATCGTGGATCCGCTGGTCCGCAACCCTTAACAGAGAGGGAGAGAGATCGAGCAGGTGAATGCTACGAAGTCTCTTCGTTTGATCACCCGCAAATGCCAAGTTGGTTCCCGTTCCCGCACCGACATCCAACCACACGCCGTCGTGGGGGAAATCGATCCACGAGATCAGTTCGTTGCGGCCGTGCAGCATCCGCTCGCGAAACGAATCATAGTCGGTTGCGTGACCGCCATAAAAGCTTTCGAGTCGCTGGGCGTGCGTTTCACCTCGTACCCGGTGAAACAGCAAATGCCAAAGGACTCGTAAATCGGACCGACGCGACGGCGTTGACGAAACGTGCGGCAGCGACTGGCTCATGCGGCAACCCCTGTAGCGTTGGACGTGGCGGCGAGATCGGCGATGTAGAAACTGCCATAGGTATGAACGCGGTCGCGGGCATGCAGCTCGCCGGCCAAGTCGTGTTGATAGTTCAGCAATTCACCCAGCTGGACCGATTGTCCTTCGGCGTTGACGCGTAGTGGATCGACAAAATCAACGTCCAGTGCCGCACTTCGCCATAACACGCGGCTGCGGGCCGCCGCCCGATTGACAATGCTCTGCCACTCACTTGCTAACAACTCGGGATACCGCGAGTAGAGCCAATCCATGTGATCGAGCAGCACGAAGCGAGAAATCGGTTGGTCGTGCTTCGATAGAAAACCTTCGACGGTATCGGTTTGAGTATGGACTCGGTCGACCAACCCCTTTTTAAGTTGCTCAAAGTTTTGAGGTTTAAGGTATTCAGGACAACACTGAGGCGTGTATTGACCGGTCAGATAGACACGCCAGAAATAGTTGTCTCGCAGCGGAATCCGTTTGAATACCGTTTCAATGCGATCTTGAATGAACCCGCTCACCCCGCCTGGGTAATCTTGGTCCAATTGGTTTCGTTGACTGCGAGGAACCCCCAGCATCGCCATCGTGGTATCGCGTCGCAGTATCCAGCGAAGCGGTTTGTTCCACAATCGTTGGTTGATTTCGTGTTCGTCATAGATTTCGTGTTGTTGTTCAACCGATTTGGCCGCCAGGATAGTTTCGATCGATTCGCGGAGGCCTGGAGAGCGATTGAGGTAGCCGTTAATCATCCAGGCAAACAGCCCGCTGGTACCACGGAAATAGAAACTACTGCGACTCGACTCTCCGTTAAAAAAGTCGGCACGTCGATCCCATACGGTGCAGTATTGAGGATCTAGTTTTGGGCGAATCGCATCATGATAAAGGGCGTTCCAATCGGAATGTTGGCCACGTCCAAAAACTTGAAAGAAGTCAGCAAAATCGATCGTTTTGATCGCCGCGATCTTGAGTTCCAACAGCGCGTTTTGCAGCGGATTCATATCCACGGCATAGACGTTCTTCGGCGACTGAAGTGCATAGTCCAGTGCATTGCAACCAGCCGAGGTGATCACCAAAACGGAGTCGTCCGAAGTCAACGCGAGTGCTTCGCGATCAATCCGTGGGTCTTCCCAGCACGTGTTGTAGACAAGGTTTCGTCGATGAACTGCGGAAAAGCATTTTTGTCCAATCCATTCGGACCATTTTGGGGCAACCATCAAAAAACTCTTTCGAATCGAGATCTAGAGATCGAGGCGAGACTAGGCGGCAACCTCTTCCGCCACCACGTTTTCAAGGCAAGGTTCCAGCGGCAGTTTCCGGTTCGGTAGATCCAACAACACATCTTCGCCGTAACGCTGTAGCAAGTGGATGCGTCCATCGTTGGACTCGACCAACGCGGTACAGTTTTCCACCCAGTCACCGGTGTTGCAGTAGACCATGGAATCGTTGGACACGATGTCGGGGGTGTGGATGTGGCCACAGATCACACCGTTACAATCTCGCATGCGAGCATGTTGCAAGATCTTGGCTTCGTAGCTGCTAATAAAACGAACACATCGTTTGACGCGGTCTTTCAAAATCGCACAGATGCCGTAGGGATTGCGGTCTTCGCCAAGCAGGATGCGGTGGAACCACCAATTCGCACTCAGGCAGGCATCGTAAAAGACCGAACTGCCACGCGAGGCCCATTGGGCTCGCGTTTCAAACACGTCGAACAAATCACCATGTGTGACGAGGAATCGCCAACCGCCGAGTGTTTCAAAAACAAATTCGTTGTCGACTTCGAATTTCGGCAGGTCGGTTGGCAAGAACGCTCGCAGTGCCGGATTCCTCAAGAAGGAATCGTGGTTGCCGGGGATGTAGTGAATCTTTGTGCCCTGTTGGGACAAATTGACCAGATGCGAAATGATCTCGTCACAATCACGCGGCCAATACCAACCGGTATTGATCTTCCACGTGTCAATGAAATCGCCAACGATGTAGAGCGACTCGGGCTTGAATTGACGAAGGAACGTAAGGAATTTGCGAGACTGCGAATGCTTGCACCCTAGGTGAACGTCACTTACCAATAGTGTCCGCACCGGTGTCGCATTGGCTACGTCCATGCCATTGTCCTGTTTTACGGAGGAGCATTGCGTGTGAACGCTTTCTCTGGTGAGAAGGCATCACCATTTCCACTTGCCCGAGATATTAGAGAACGCTTGTTTAGATTGGGTGAAACGCCAGCGCAGGTTCTCAGAAGTTTTTCGCCCGCCGCAGACGAGAGATTGCCGTTGGTTCGGGGCATTGGCCGAGGCTCGAAACCCACGGTGCTCAAGGGCATCGGGGAGGGTAACATTGATCGAGAAACGTCTTTTTTTGCGCACTTTTGCGGTTTGCGGACAACTCGTCTTGGTTCGGCTAGACTAGGGCTCCGTCAAGTTTTCGTTTTCGAGGTCTTGCTGAGGTCTCATGATGAATCTGTTTCCGCAGGTTCAAGCCTGGACTTCATCAAAGAGGCAATATTTTCCATGATCGTTCGCATTTTCAGTTACATCGCCATTGTGGTTTTGGTGTTCGCCCAACTTGGTTTCACAACGACGTCGGTCGCGGAAGTGGTCACGTGGCCCGAATTTCGAGGGGGGCACGGAGACGGCCGCGCCGATGATGCGGATTTGCCCATCGCAATTGATGATTCGGTCGTTCAGTGGAAAACGGCGATTGATGGCAAGGCTTGGTCTTCGCCGGTGGTGTGGGGAGACGAGATTTGGTTGACCACGGCGAGCGAAGATGGCACAAAAATGTCCGTCGTTTGCGTGCAGCGGACAACTGGAAAGGTGCTGCATGATGTGGTTGTGATCGAAAACGAAACACCCGAGTTTTGTCATCCGATGAATAGCTACGCGTCACCGACACCGGTGATCGAAGCGGGACGCTTGTACGCTCATTTCGGTAGCTATGGCACGGTGTGTCTCGATACCGCCGATGCCAAGGTGTTATGGCGACGAAGTGATTTAAAGTGTGACCATTTTCGCGGCCCTGCCTCGTCACCCATTTTGCATGATGGAAAGTTGTTTGTCGCCTTTGATGGCGTCGATGTTCAGTTCGTCGTCGCCTTTGACAAAAAGACGGGTGACACCGTGTGGCAATCAAAACGCGAAATTGATTATGGCACCGATGTCGGCGACCGGATGAAGGCGTATGGAACGGCTGAAGTGATCCGCGTCGGTGACCAAGAGCAATTGGTCTATCCCAGTGCGGTGGCGACGATCGCGTATGACCCGCAAACCGGCAAGTCGTTGTGGACGGTTTATCACGATGGCATGAATGCGT
>NZ_JBFHFD010000742.1:0-3976 GCF_041583735.1 Novipirellula sp. | reverse complement strand
TTTAGATCGGTCAACGTCAGCGGACCGAGCGTCAGATCGGATCGCTGGATCATCGCGTCAACAATGATGGGGTTCAGATCACAGTCGCTGGCAACCACCGAACGCAAGTAGTAATAGCCAGGCCCGGACTCCCGGGTCTGCATCTCGTAGATGGCCAAAACCGCAGGGGGACGATGTTCCGGTAATCGCAGCAAGCGCCATAACATCGTCAGCGAACTGACCGGATGCTCGGGAGGAACCGTTTTGATGGCAACAAAAGGTTTCATCGGTACCGCAACCCCATCGATGTGCCCGTCGATAGGTCCGCCAATAAATTCGACCGCTCGCAAGTAGTTGGTAGACATCAGCTCATCCCCCCCTCATGACATTTTGCTTATCAATTAGTGCAATCGATGTGCCATTTTATTGAGTTTGTGGAAGCTAAATAAACGATCGGTTTGACGACACGTTATTGCTTCCTCGGAACGCCCCTACTGCGGTGTTGTGCTTCAAATCGATCTGAGCAAACGGACGTTTGTCGATCATGCTTCCATTTGCCTGTGTCACCGCCGCACATCCGATCTCACTTCCCACCTCACCACGGTCTTGCTTGATCCCTGAGGCACGGTTTGCTGTCGTTATCTGACGGCAAAGGCGACTTCGCGGGGGGACGACCGCACGGCGGCATGATGACGCCGTGGATCCGTAACTTGGACCGTCGTTGACGCGATTTCGAAAATCAGGGACGAGGAAAACGTGTCCCCTCGTTCGTGACCCTTCTTTGCGGGCAGCCGAGGGCTTGCGAAGCAAACGAAACTTCAAACTTGTGTCGCTTCCATCCTGCTATCCGCCCGGTTCGCTCGCGATTGCGTTGGTTCCGGATCGCATTGAAGTATATCCACTCGGATGTAAGCAGTGGTGATCAATTAAGCATCGAGAATAAGAAAAATGCAAAAATTGTTGCCACCGCGTCGCCGCCCAACCGCAACTCCATCTCGGCGGGTGGAGGTCACGAGATCAATCTACTTGCCAACGTTCAGTCGCCGCAGCACGTTGAGCATCGTTTTACTCAGTGCAGTCAACCGTGTACGGCTGAATTGGTCCCCTAGTTTTCGGATCGCCTCGGCCTGCGTCGGATACGGGTGAATTGCGGCACCTATTTTTCCCAATCCGATACCTGCGGTCATCGCCAGCGTGATTTCAGAAATCATGTCTCCCGCGTTCTCCGCGACGATTGTCGCGCCGACGATCTGGTCCGTTCCTTTCTTTGTCAGCACTTTCACAAACCCGTCGTCCTGACCCTCCAAGATGGCGCGGTCGACGTCGCGGAACGGCTGGATATACGTATCAATTTCGATCCCCGCCTCGACCGCGTCCTTTTCATACATGCCGACATGTGCCACCTCGGGCGACGTGTAAGTGGCCCAGGGAATGACCAAGTCACTCGCTTTCTTTTTTCCAAACGGTCCGACGGCGAACAACGCGTTCTGTATCACGATCCGGGCCTGGAAATCCGCCGCGTGCGTGAACTTGTATTTCGAGCAGATGTCGCCTGCGGCGTAGATTCGGGGGTGAGTCGTTTGTAAGTGGTCGTTCACCTCAACTCCCGTTTCGTCATATTTGACACCGACCGCTTCGAGATTCAGCCCTTCGGTGTTCGGCGCACGTCCCACAGCGACCAGCAATTGATCGACGACCACCTCCTTGGCTTCGCCCTTTTGCGTCACATGAACGCGAATGCGAGAATCCGCTTCGGCACTGACCTTCATGTCCACCGCGTCCAACAACACATTGACACCATCCTGTTCAAAGTGTTTTTGCACGATCGCGGCCGCATCGGAATCCTCGCGAGGAAGCAGATGACGTCCGCGTTCAAACAAAAACACCTCGCTGCCCAAGCGAGCGAACGTTTGAGCCATCTCGCTGCCGATCGGTCCACTGCCGACAATGCCAAAGCGTTTGGGTAATTCCGTCAGCGAAAACAAATTTTCGTTCGTCAGATACGAAACCGTGTCGAGTCCTGGGATCGGCGGCGCCGACGCACGAGCTCCCGAAGCGATCACCGCTTTCTTGAACTTCAACTCGCTGACGGAACCATCTTCGCGGGTCACGCTGAGCGTGTGGTCGTTGACGAACGACCCTTTTCCGAAAAAGACATCGATCCCCAGCTTTGAAAATCGCTCGGCCGAATCATTGGGGCTGATCTTGGACCGCAATCGCCGCATCCGCTGCATCGCTTTTCCGAAATCAACCTCGACGCCCTGTGGAACATGTACGCCGTAGGGTTCGGCATCACGAACCGATGCAGCCACTCGCGCCGCACGGATCACGCCTTTCGAGGGCACGCAGCCCACGTTCAAACAGTCCCCCCCCATCAACTCACGCTCGATCAAGGCAACGCGAGCCCCCAATCCCGCTGCGCCCGCCGCGGTCACCAGTCCCGCGGTTCCTGCGCCGACGACCACCAAGTGGTACTCGCCGCTCGGTTCCGGATTGACCCAATCAGGCGGATGAACGTTGGCTTCGAGCGACTGGTTATACTCGTCGTGAGGTTGCAGTTGAATCAGTTTCGAAGACATCGATGATTCGCTTTTGGTAGAAGTGGGTTGGTTGATAAGTTCGCTGTTCGTCGACATGCTTTTAGCCTATTTTGATAGTTGTACCCTGCACACCGATCGCAGATCGATCAGCGACAATGAACCAAAGATGATTCCGTTAGCTGGGGGGACGCCGTGACCGCCGACTCCTTACAAAAAGTTCGTTGGAAAGATAAATGAGCGACCGTTTTTGCTCTCCGACAACGAATTCGGTGTTTTTCGAATCTTGGATGTAAGGAAAGACTCGCCACGGCGTCGTTGTCACAAAGCAGAAGTGGAGAGCGTTTTCCGGCGCGGCTGCCACCCTAATTATTTCTCGTCGCATTAAAGAGTTTGTTGATCGCTCATGTCGCAACCCAAAACATCGCTGCAACATCGTGGTAACCCGCTGGCCAACCCGACCGAGCAATTGGTTGTGCTGATGCCGCCGCGTGGTACCGAAAAGTTCGCGGCGAAGCTAAGCGAATCAGGAGTCGAGCGGCTCGCCAGCGATCGTATCGAAATCTTGCAAGTCAATATCGGCAAACTTTGCAACATGACCTGCAGCCATTGCCACGTCGACGCAGGTCCCGATCGCCGAGAAAACATGACGCGAGAAACCGTCGATGCGTGTATCGGCGTCTTGCGGGATCATCCTCAAATCGGAACGCTCGATTTGACCGGAGGCGCGCCGGAGATGAATCCAAACTTTAAGCACTTTGTTCGCCAAGCAAGATCGCTCGGACGGCATGTGATCGATCGCTGTAACTTGACCATCCTGTTGGCCAAAGGGTTTACCGAGATGCCCGAGTTTTTGGCTGAAAACCAAGTCGAAATCGTCGCCTCGCTGCCTTGCTATTTGGAAGAAAACACCGATGCGCAGCGTGGGGACGGCGCGTTCTCGAAGTCGGTCCAAGCCCTAAAACGACTCAACGATCTTGGCTACGGTCACCCCGGCAGCGGGTTGATATTGACGCTGGTCTACAACCCGGTCGGCGCCTCGTTGCCGCCAAACCAACAATCGCTCGAGTGTGCCTATCGAAAAGAGCTCGACGCTCGCTTTGGAATTCAGTTCAACCGTTTGTTCACGATTACCAACATGCCCGTCAGCCGCTATTTGGAATACTTGGTGCAAACGAACGAGTTTGACACCTACATGCAGAAGCTTGTCGACGCCTACAACCCCGCCTCGATCGACGGCTTGATGTGCCGCAACACACTTTCGGTCGGCTGGGATGGTCGGCTGTTCGATTGTGATTTCAATCAAATGTTGGATTTGCAAGTCGACCACGGCAACCCGACTCACATCCAAGACTTTAACTACGACGCACTTTCCAAACGCCAGATCATCGTCGGCCAACATTGTTTCGGCTGCACCGCCGGTGCCGGATCGGGCTGCCAAGGCGCGATCGCCAAATAAC
>NZ_JBFHFD010000741.1:0-3990 GCF_041583735.1 Novipirellula sp. | reverse complement strand
TCTTCGCACGACTTTTCTCAAAAGTAGCTGTTATGAAAACGTCACCGATCTCACGGTCTCTGCTAGCAACCACGAAAACGTTGTCTACCGCAATCGTCGCAGTAGCACTTGCTTCTTTGCTTGCAAATGATCTCCATCTTCTTTCGCATGCCGAGGGAGCCGAGAATCAGCTTCGCTCATCCGCGGCGAACCCATCGATGGAGCAGACGCGAGTGATGTGGGAACCCAAGCGATCGGCAAAGCCGATGCCGAAGCGACGGTCGCTGGTATCACAAGCGGCTCGCGGCAACGTAATTGACGAAATGCCTACCGAACCCTTGGTGGACGACCAAATTCGCCAAGTTGGATTCTACGATGGCGGCTGTACCAACTGTGGTCCGGTTTGCGACTGTGGTGGCGAAGTCAGCTGCGGTGTCGAACCCGGCTGTGGGTTTGAGCCCGGTTGCGGGTTCGAGCCAGGCTACGGGTATGAAGTCGGTTGTGGCGCCGAATATGGCGATCCCGGCTGTGGCGTCGAGGCTTGCCCTAGTTGCCATGGCGAACCGGTTTGCGGGATGGAATCGATCGGTTACCACGACGCCAGCTGTGGGCTGGAATCGATCAGTGGCAACTATTGCGACAGCTGTGGTGGTGGCGGGTGCGATTCATGCTGTGGCGTGCAAACGTATCCATTATTTCTGCCGCTGTTGCGAATCAATTGGCATCGATTTGATTTTTTCGCCGGTGTCCAAGGATTCAAAGGCCCGCTCAGCTTTGCCAACACCGATGGCGGCAACGGTCGTAGCCGTGTTGGATCGGGCAGCTTTGGTTTTTACGAAGGCTTCAACGAAGGACGTTCGCTGAAACCGTTGTTTGGTTGGGACATGTCATTGCAACTCGGTGTGCGAGCGACTCAGAACAACCTCTCGGGTGCCGAATTCACCAGCGACCGACGTCATCAAGTGTTTGTCACGGGCGGATTTTTCCGCCGCGTTGATTATGGTTTGCAATACGGATTGGTCGTCGACTACATGAGCGACGATTGGTACTACCAAGCCGACTTGACCCAACTGCGTGGTGAATTGAGCTGGAAGGAAAACGGCTGTCACGTCTATGGATTCCAGTTCATGACCAGTCTTGGCGACGACAGTTCCTCGACCTTGGTCCGCAACGCAGCGGGAGCCACAGTGATCTCGAGCCTCGACTTCGAGTCGACGGATCAATACCGCTTCTTCTATCGCCGGATGCTTCACAACGCCGGATCGTGGGATGCATTCGCCGGATGGACCAATCATGATGACGGCATTCTCGGCACGACGATGACGCTGCCACTTCGCCAAAAGTTGGCTCTTTCGACCGGAGCAACCTACTTGATTCCAAACGAAGGAACCAACAGCGGCGGCTACCAGGAAGAGTCATGGAACATCGCCATCGGATTGGTTTATCGTCCCGGTGGCCCACGCGGCGCAGGCCGTTACAGCCGTCCGATGTTTGACGTCGCCGACAACGGCACGTTCATGGTCGATCGCAAATAGCGAATTCCGTCTTAGCCGTAGACCGGAACGCAGCCCTAGCGAAGTTCCGGCCTAGGGAATTCGGATGTGATAGAACGCGGACGTCCCGAGACGTCCGGCGACTGTCGATGACAAGCCTGGAAGCTTATCGTGCATTAGTCGGCCAAATAGCCCGACAAGGTGCGTTTGGGCGTTGGCAATTTTAGTAGCGGAGCGAACGAAGCGGTGTTCTCATCGACATCGATAAACAGATCCGCCAGGCTTGCTTGGTCGCCTTGAGTCAATCGCTCGTAACCGGCTACAAATTCCGCCTTCTCGCTCCAGTCATCGTCGCTACAGGATGGCAACAGCGATGCCAAGGCAACGCATGCTCCCCCGCGAGCCGATTCGCCTTGGGCAAGTAGCGATTCAAGCTGAGTGTGCTGGGCAATCAAGGTCACAAAGTCCTTTGGCAAACTCCATCGATTCGCCAAGAGTGCCGCGGCATCGGCATGGTCCCAGCCGAACATTTCTTGTTCCAGTCCGCTCAAACGTCGGCTCTCAGCTGCACGTCGTTCGACGAGCGCTTGGTACTGTTCAGGCAATTCCTTCAGCAACAACGGAATCGCCATATCTTGCAGTAGTGCTCCGGCGAACAAGTCTTCGGCGTTTTCGACTTTCAGCGAACGCCCGAGCTTCCGCGCCAGGATCGCCCGTCGCAGCGAGTCTTGCCAAAGCGACTTCAAGTCGAACGGACCAAATTTTGGATTGGGAATCACGCTGAACACGGCGTTCCAAAGCGCAAAGTTCGTGATCGCTCGACTGCCCACCAATGTCAACGCTTGTTGCACACTCATGATCTCGCGGCTGAAACCAAAGTACGACGAGTTGACGAACTTCAGCACTTGCCCCATCAGCCCCGGATCTGCCTCGATCGGCTTGGCAAATTCGGGCGGCCCCACGTCCTCTCGCTGCGAAAGCTGCAGCAACGCGATCGCGCTGTGCGGCAGCGCAGGCAATACGTCCGAGTGAAAGACATCTTCGAGAGCGGTGGTATTGATGACGGTCGACATGATTTTTTTGTGGGCTTTGGACCTAGGAATTTTCGTCGGGTGATTTCTGCAGGTGGCGAATCACGAATGATTTGCCTCTGAAACCTAGGCCAAGAATCAGCCAAGGGCAACGTTTTTATCGGGGCTCGATCAAGCAACCAAAGCGTGAGGCCAACAACCGGCAGTTCCGTTACAAACCATCACTGCGGCGTCCGCATGGCATCGGTTTCCCGGTTCACCATCGCGATGAATCCACGATGCAACCCACGTTGCGTTTGGGCAGCCGGTGTTGCCAAAAACAAACGTCGACGGATCGGCGTCTGGAACACACGACAATCACGCAAACCCTTTAGCAACAATCACTTAGAACACACACAACCCCATTTGAATCGCGAATTGGTTCGCTTTGTGCAACGTTGCTTCCCTTAATATGAGCAACCTTGGATTCAACAAAAACGACATTCGTCTCCTGAAGCATTGCCTATGGATCAATGCCAAGTGCGTTGCGCTGATTGTGGCGTTCGTGATCGCATTGCAATGGGCTCACGGCGATCCCATCCCTTCGCTTGCCTCCGCCCCCGCGGCCACAACCTCTGCCACGTCAACCACTGCGGCAACCGCCACTGCGACGCCTGCGGTCACATCAACAGGGGGCCGACCGCGGAACCCGATCCCGCCGACCGGTTGGCGGCGAACCAATCGCGGCTGGGAACATACGTCGTCGTGGCCGCAAACCAGCGGGCTGGGGCAAACGCATTCAATTAGCGAATTGATCGCGATGCAAGAGTCACGCGAACCGAAATGGTTCAATTCGATGCTTGGCCGCGTCAGCGGGATTCCACCGTTAATGATCGCGGTGCTTCAAATCACCATGATTGCGGTGATTTTCAATATGGCAAAGCCCAAAGCACGCGTCTAACCCGCCGTGTTTCATTCGACCGTGTTTCATTCGGCCGTGTTCTGCTCGACCGTGGCAACCTTCGCCTGCTGGGCAAATGCCTTCGCGTTCACGTGAGCCGAATCGCCGTTGACGTTCACGACATAGCCGCCCGAGCCGGCGACAGCCGCTTCAAAACCGAGGATGGCCGTGGGATCGACCGCAGGGTCGGTAAAGAGCACCGCGTTGTACAACATCATCATGTCACCGTCGGTAAGCCGCCGCAGCGATTCGCCGAGGATATCAACCTCACCGCTAGACTGCGTCGTCGTCGGATCCTGGTCTGCAGAAATACTTGCTTCGATAAACGCAGCAAACTCGGAAACATCCTTGGGCGACTTTCCATTCTCGGTTTGAAAGCGGCGATATTGCGATGCCAACTCGCTCAAACAGCCACGTTTCAGCAAGATCTCTTTGGCAGCCGAGTCATCGCTGCAACCACCGATGGCAAAACCAATCAACGTCGTGATCATGCATAGCAGGATTGCCAGTCGACGATCACAAGCTGGATAAGCGACGATGTCGCTGG
>NZ_JBFHFD010000740.1:0-4008 GCF_041583735.1 Novipirellula sp. | reverse complement strand
TTCTCTGTAGTGGACGAGGCAACGAGTCCCGTCGTGCCAATAAGTCGCTGGGACTCGTAGCCTCGTCCACTACCTTTAAAGCTGGCCGAGCTACGCTCATTCCAGTAAAGCTCTAGCGGCACGGTTCTAACGCCACCGGAGGGTTCATGTCATTCGGGAAACATTTTGAAATGACGAAGTTATTTCCGAAGCGGCCCTTTACGCTCTTCTATCGTATGACAAGGGAACATCCCACATCGAAACGCGATCCGCGCGGAGCGGATGCCGCCGATTGACCGCAGCAACATTCTGAACTTGGAAAGAGGCATGAACAAACAATCTCTTGGCAAGCTGCTTGTCATCTTAGGAGCAGCAATTTCGTTCCTCTTCTCGGTCGGTCTTTGGTTTTCCGGTCAGCGGGAGGAAGGTCTTTTTGTGGGCATTTGGGTACCGTCGATTCTTTCCTTCGGCAGCCTGCTATTTTCCCGATCGGGAGCCCCACAATGACTTCCTTTGCCATTTTCGTGTTGGGGCTGATCGTCATGCTAATCACAGGTACGGGGGCAGTCATGATTGGGTTACAGGAGGCTGCAGATCCGGACCAGAGTCGGGTCGAAGACTTAACCGCGGTCGAAAAGCAGATCGTGGGTCGCGGAAGGCCTGACGAACGAAGGTAAGAATCAAGATGGTGGAGCCGTTGTTTTAAGCTGGATTGATTTGGTGCGTCTTCGAACCGTTCCAAAAACCAGTAGCGGAAGTCGCACATAACTTTCGATCAAGCCTTCTCGCGTCTGAAATTCTTGACGGCTTGTTGATTTAATCCAAATGCAAATCGCAGCCGTGGGCCGTAAGGCCGTAAGGCACCGGGTAACGCGTGGGACCCGGCCGCTGACGCGCGAGCGGCTCAATAAAACAACAAGCCGTTGACAAATTCCGCTACGGCTGCTTCGTTTTCGGATGGCCTTCCTCTCGCAAGTGCTTCATGAAGCGGCCGAGCAACTGATTCGTTTCGGGAGTCTCTTTGAAATCGGCGACGAACGACTCGATCGACTCGCCGCTAATCGACTGGACATACTGCGGGTATGCCTGCAAACGCTGGATCAATGCTGTACGGTTGAGTTCGGGGTGAAATTGCGTGCAGTAAATCGGTTTGCCCTCGATTCGAAATGCTTGGTTTTCGGTTCGCTCACTCGATGCCAAACAAATCGCTCCGGGCGGCAAGCGGATGACGCAATCTTGGTGCCCCATCGGAGCAAGAAAACGCGCCGGTAGCTGTCCAAAAACCGGATCCTCGCGGCCAGCCGGAGTCAAGCGAACTTCGACCGTACCAAGCTCGGCCCGCTGCATGTCCGTGACCACCTCGCCGCCGAGTGCTCGGGCCATCGCTTGATGCCCCCAACATGATGCGAACGTCGGCTTATTCAGATCGCACAGTTCCCGCATCGCCTCGAGTGCTGGCAAAATCCAATTGCCTCCTTCGGCGACCGAATAGTCTCCACTGCCGCCCAACAAAACAACGTCAACCTGATATAGTTGCTTCGGCGTGGGCACCCCGGACAGCAGATCAAACACGCGAATCTGCTGCGCCGCACAGCCAATCGCTCGGGCAAAGCAATCGACTTCCTGCGTCCGCATCGGATCATCGGCATTGCGCACCTGCAAAAGAAGAAACGTATCCATCGTCGTTGAGTCCAAAATCCGAGATCAATTAAAGTCCACCCTACAAACAATCATGATACCACTGCATGTTCGAACCCTTATCATTGCGACCGGACAACAGTCACAACGGGTTGCAAAGTCGGAATGACAACCCGCTGCGAGAACGTGCCCTGTTTTCGATTGTCGCCAGTGACTACAAGAATTCAGCCGCTTCCATCATTCGCAAGGGAGACTGGAGGCTGATCCAGTATCTCAAAAAGGGGAAGACTGAACTCTACAATCTTCGTCTGGATCAAAAAGAAAGCCAAAACTTGGCCGCGAAAAATCCCGAAGTGCCTGAAGCACTGGTGAAACAATTGGTCGCTTGGCGCAAAGCCAACCACGTGCCGCTGCCGCCAAGTTCAACGCTCGAATTTTAAGACGCTCGCGCGGTCAACACAAATCGCATTATGATGCCTGCAGCGAGCGAACTGCGGGGTTCGCGTCAGCGGTGCATGACGCCGTCCTCGACGCGATTCCAACGAAAGTTATCTCGCTAACTCAGACGCGGTTCTTCCGCATCCGCGCCGCCACGACGAACCCACTGGACGATGAGTTCTTCGATGGCGTTGCGAACGGCTCGGAATCGATCGAGTCGTTCGCGTTCGCTCCCCTCGGCGGCGGCAGGGTCTTCAAACGGCCAATGAATTGTGTGGCGTGTGAATGGCCACACATGAGGGCACGAATTCTCGTCGTACTCACAGACGATGATGACATGTCTGACTGCGAGTTTACCGAGATACTCCGTTAGCGATTTGGAACGGTGACCTTGCAAACTAATTCCGACTTCGTCCATCACGCGAAGGGTCAACGGATGAATGTCGCGTGGATTCAATCCTGCACTGTGAATCTCGAAGCGGTTCCCCGCGTGTTTGCGTAGGAACGCCTCGGCCATCTGGCTTCGCGCCGAATTCCCTTCACAGAGGAACAATACGACGGGTTTGGACATGACTGACTCCGGTTCAACAATCTATCTAGTCGCGTGACTCGTAGCGGGCGACACAATCGGGAAGGCACGCTACGGCGTCTGCACGAACGAATCCTTCGATACCACTTTCATCGATTCCAACTTGGACTCGGATGCCCGAATCACGTGTGGCGCCAAACGCACGTTACCGGCGGCTTCGGCGTAATCTTGACCACTGGTGAGACACCACTGGATAAATGATTTCACTCGCTCGGTCTGCGCTTCATCGGCGTACTGTTTGCGAAGCAGAATCCATGTGAAGGTGACAATCGGGTACGAGTATTCACCGCGGGGGTCTGGGACGTAAGCGAGCAGGTTGTCGGGCAGTTCGGCATTCAACAAGGTTTCCAGTCCCGACGTTCCCGATGGAGCCACGTAATTTCCGGCTCGGTTTTCCAATGCAGCCATGCCAAGCCCTACTTCGCGGGCTGCACCGTATTGCACATAGCTGATGGAATAAGGCGTTTGCTTGATTCTTCCTGCAACCCCCGAGTTTCCTGATGCACTCATCGCGGCCCCTGGCCAATCGAGCACCTTGACTCCACGGCCCCTCGAAGCGTCCGATGGGTTGCTACCAAACTGATCGGCCCACTCGTCGTTGATCGCGGCCAAGTGGTTCGTAAAAGCAAAGGTCGTACCACTGCTGTCTTGCCGGACGATCACATGAATCGGTTGGTCAGGAAGTTTTTTGCCTGGATTCGCTTCTTGAATCCGCGGATCATTCCATCGCGTCTCTTTCCCCAAAAACGCGTCCACATAAACATTTCGGGGTAGGTTCAATTTTGCGGGAAGGCCTTCGGGATTGTAAGCGAGAACGATGATTCCGGCCGTAATTGGAATCTGAATCGCTCCACCTTCAACGGAACTCAAAGTCGCTTCGGAGAGCCCCGCATCGGTCCCGCCGAAATCGATAGAACCTTCGATGAAACGTTTCTCTCCTTCGCCACTGCCGATGGATTCATAGTGGATGTCAACATCGGCGTGTCGCTTGTGATACTGCTCGGCCCACGTGTTGATGATCGGAGCAGCAAAGGTCGACCCGCCGCCGGTGACAGCCGAGTCCGAAATTTTCGGTCTTGATCCGCTGCAGCCGATTGTCAGCAGTGCCATCACGCACCATGCCGCCAAAGCGGTCCAATATCCGCGTTTACCCAAGTCGTTCATTTCGGTTTCCCTTTCGGCGTCTAAAAACTGTCTTAAGAAGTCTGAGGAGCCATCTCGGCATTGGAAGATCGGTCGGAGGTCGGCAAATAAAGCGTCATCGCCGCGGCAATCAACACAAACGCGCACGAGGTCCATAAGCATCCCGGCAATCCGGCAAGCAAAAACATCGTGCCCGATAGGAGTGTGCCCACAAGCCGACC
>NZ_JBFHFD010000739.1:0-4018 GCF_041583735.1 Novipirellula sp. | reverse complement strand
GTCGATTTTCCCGACTTCGTCCCCACGACACTGCCGTCATCGAGCATTTCCCAAGGCTCCGCAGGGCCCGCGATCACGATGTCGTTGTTGTCGGGGTCGACGAAAACGTACTCGATCCGTTGCAGTCCCGCCAAAAACTCGACGTCGCTCGAAATCGGCTCGCCCGCTTCGCGAGTCGCCTGCAGGTGTTTTTGCAATTTCGCTAACGAGATCATCCGCATCTCGGTCGCTTGATTCATCTCGCCTTCGGCTTGCCGGAGCGCCGCACGGGCCGCGTTGGACAGTTCTTGTTGCTCAGCGATCGTCGCGTTGCGGACGATGCCTTCGGCGTCAATCAATACTCCCCCTACCGCTCGGTTGTTGAGCCCACTGATTCCCGCCTGCAGCGAGGCGGACATGCAGAGGACCGCGATGATAGACGCAGTAAAGCGAAACAGACGTTGTGGACCGAATTCCATCGAGTGGATCTCCGAGGTATCCCGCACAACGGCTCGCGTTTTTGGGCGGGGGATGGTTCGTGGCTTAGAATATTCGTGGCTTAGAATAGATGCCGTGGACTAAAAACCGCAAATGCAATCCAACGGATGGCAATGCGGCCCGGCAAGTGACCGATACACAGGATACTTGCGGAAAATCCATATCGCAACAGAAGTCCTGTCGCTGTGAACGCACAAATGGTCGGTTTCTCCGCTAAAATACGAGTGCGGCACGTGGCAGACGCTAAGAACCCGCCGCTCGACATTCTACAGACTCCGTCACAGCGTTCACAATCATCATAATCGATACGCCAACGGTCTTTTCCATTTTTGGCTTCTCCCATCGCAGTGGATTCGCTTGAACACCAAAGCCCCGCAGACGACATCCTCAACAAACTCGGCTGGATCCTCGACAGCCCCGGCGGGTCACACCTCCGCGACCCGCCATCCAGGTGCCTACCTCGTCTTGAAATCAGCCGGTCGCTGGAGTGACGTGTTTCGACTTGCCCCCCCAGCCGAAGCCTTCCTGGGACGAGCTTCGTCCAACCAAATTGTGATCCGCAGCCACCAAGCCAGTCGCCAGCACGCCCGCATCTATTGGGCCGATCCGGCCCCCCAAGAAGCTTCGGCCTCGTCGCCGCCTGTTGCCGCCGCCACCGCTACCGGATCGTGGTTCATCGAAGATCTCGGCAGCCGCAATGGCACCTTTGTCGGCGGAATCGAGATCTCGGCACCGCATCCGCTTCGTGATGGCGACAAAATCGAGGTCGCCGGTTTTGCGATCCAGTTCACGCACACCATCCATACCGGCGGCATCGAATCGACATCCGACGATGATGACGACGCGGCCTCGCAAGCCACCGACGACCAATTGACGATGGAAATGAGTGCCGATGCGATCACCGATCGGCGGCGGCACAGCGATTATCTGCATGGGCGAACCGCTGCCTCGGATGCAAATGCGGTGGACCCTAAAAATGCGGCGGAACGAAATGCCGCCGGCGACGATTCGCCAGGCGTTCGCAGCCGTTTGCTCAAATTGGCATTCACACTCGCTCGCCTCGAGGATTCCGAGTCGGCTGTCGCCGCGTGCCTGGATGATTTGGTGGGCAGCTTGAAATTTGATACCGCCGGTGTCTATCTCAGCGAACGATCGACTCTCCCAGCGGCGGTATCGCCCAGCTCGATTTCAGAAGTCCCCTTGGTCGCGACGCGGCAAAGCGGTGACCGCAGTTACCGCCGGCCGCCCGAAACGCTATTGCAGAATCTTGCCGGCGAAAACGGGCACGCCTTGTTGGCTCGCAACATCGTCGGCGATGACCAATTGGCGACCAAGAACAGTCGCGGCGAGATTGATGTCGAAAGCATCATTCTGGCCCCGATCCGCGACCATCGCGATCGTTTCCTCGGCATGATTCACATGACCACCGCCGCAGGGATTCGCCCCTTTAGTAGCGACGATTTACAAGTCGTCGTCGCGGTGGCCGAAATCCTGGCCGAATCGGTTTCACGGCTCGCCGACCAGCGGCGATTGGCCAAATCGCTTCACCTCAGCCGCCGCAAAGCCGAGTTGCTGCAAGAACAACTTGGCGACAAAGTTCGCATCGTCGGTAAAAGCGAAGCGATTCGCGCCGTCATCGAAAAAATTAAATTGGCGGCACCGACGCATGCCACAGTGTTGGTGCGAGGCGAATCGGGTGTGGGCAAGGAATTGGTCGCCGCGGCGCTGCATCACGCATCCAACCGCCGCGAAGGACCGATGGTCTGCCTGAACTGTGCCGCGCTGAGCGAAACTCTGCTAGAGAGCGAACTGTTTGGTCACGAAAAGGGGGCCTTTACCGGCGCCACCGAGCGGAAACGGGGCAAATTCGAGATGGCCGATGGTGGCACATTGATGCTCGACGAGATTGGCGAAATGAATGCCGAATTGCAAGCCAAATTGCTTCGCGTGCTCGAGGGGCATCCGTTTGAACGCGTTGGCGGGCACGAGCCGATCAAAGTCGATGTTCGTGTTGTCGCCGCCACCAACCGAGATCTACAAACAATGGTCGGTGAAGGCAAATTTCGACAGGATTTGTACTATCGTCTACACGTGGTCGAGATCATTGTGCCCCCGCTGCGTCAACGCCAACGTGATTGTTTGCTGCTGGCCCAGTTTTTTCTTGACCGTTTCAATCGCGAGATGGGTCGCCGGATCGAGACCATCAGCGAAGCAGCACAAAAGCGACTGCTCGAATATCATTGGCCCGGCAACATTCGCGAATTGCGAAACGTGATCGAACGCGCCGTGGTGCTGAATCAAAAGAATGTGATCGAGGAAAACGATCTCGCCCTGTCGCCCGCCGCAGCGGCGGGCGGAGCCGCTACGGCATCGAGTGATACTGCGGTCGAGATGACGTTGGCAGAGCTCGAGCAACAGCATATCGAACGCGTATTGCGTCACACTGACGGCAACAAAAGTCGCGCCGCCGCGATGTTAGGGATTGAACGCAGCACGCTGGACCGCAAACTGAAACGCTTCGCCAAATCATGATTGCCAACTGTAGTGGATATTGCTAAAGATCCTCCCTAATTCGTCGCCCAGCTTCCCTTGCTAACGGTTTTGGCGCTAGCCACCGTTCCGTTACCCAACAAAACATCCCCTCAAAAAGTGTGCACCAGAACCGGGGCTAGCGTCCAAGCGGCTAACATAAGAACGAGGTGACAGCACGCTAACAGCTTGGAAAGCCGTGCGACAATGGAATTACACTTGATCCGTCAGTTCAATTTCGACCGGCCGAAACGGGACGTGTCGAATTGCGGCGCCGCCGTTAAAAAATTGCATTTGGTCGTGCTCGAATCCGCCAATCAAACGATGCGTGTGCCCGAACACCACACGTCGCGTTCCACTGTCGGGCCCCAAGTCGTGTAGCACCAGAAAGCGATTCAGTTTTCGGATCGCCATCTTGTTCCGGTGGGCCAATGCCGCCGCAACCTTATGCGCTCGCGCCGCTACGATCGCGTCGTAGCCGGCGAATCGCCACAGCGCGGCTCGTTTCTTGTCGGCCCACTTTTTTCGGTAGCTCTCGAAACGCTGCATTTTTCCGCGGCCTTCGATCTGGTCGCCATGCAACATGACCGTGTCACCGATGCGAAGCACGTCGCCAGCAAACACAAAATTCGAATCGGGCTCGGTCTGTTGCCTCAACTCCCGCAGAAACACGGGGCTGGCGTCATGGTTGCCACACAAGAAAACGAATTGCTTGTCGGGGTATTCGTTTCGCCACTGCTGCAAGTAGTCGAGCGAAAAGTCGACCGCTTCGATCTCACTTGAGAAACGTGACCATCGAAAATCGAACAGATCACCACCCCAAACGACCATCTCGTTACGCTCGATCAACGAGGCGATCTGGGTGTGGTGCTGCTCTGCCGTGCTCCGCGTGCTCATCAAATGCAAATCCGAGATGAACACCGCTTGCTTGGGCATCTGATCGCGAGGCCAAGTGTGGATCATGTTCGCTGCCTTATTTCCATTGACGATAACGCTGGATCAATCCGTTGGT
>NZ_JBFHFD010000738.1:0-4025 GCF_041583735.1 Novipirellula sp. | reverse complement strand
TGTCTGTGTGCGTGATACCGGAATTGGTATCCCCACCAATAAATGCAAAAGCGTGTTCAATGAATTCGAACAAGCCGATACGTCGACCACGCGGCGCTATGGCGGCACTGGCCTGGGACTCGCGATTTCCTCGAAACTTGTTGGTATGATGGGAGGCTCGATTTGGGTCGAAAGCGAAGTCGGAATCGGTAGCCGATTTTTCTTTACTGTCCGTCTGCAAATCGCCGACGAAGACGTGCAATCAACCAACCAACGAGGCATGGTCGTGGTCGGCGGCACGCGTGTGCTTGTCGTCGATGACAACGAAACGAATCGCTTGATCTTGCACGAAATGCTGACCAATTGGGGCATGCATCCTACGTTGGCCTGCGGCACCGAAGAAGCGATCACCGAAATCAAAACGGCGATCGAAACCGAGGCCCCGTTTGGCTTGACGATCGCCGACGTCAACATGCCCGAACAAGATGGATTTGAATTCGCCAAACGCGTCCGAAACGAACAAGGTATTGATGACATGCCGATCATCATGCTGACCTCCGGAGGACGGATCGGCGACAAACAACGTCGAAGCGAATACCGAGTTACCGACCGTTTGATGAAACCTGTCAAACAATCCGAATTGTTCGATTCGGTCGTCCGTGCTCTCGGCGTCAACGTCACCGAAGACCATCACGAACAACACCGCAGCGAAGATTTTGACATTCGTCCGCTAAACATCTTGCTCGCCGAAGACAATATCGTGAACCAAAAATTAGCCGTCGGCGTGCTCACGAAATATGACCACAAAGTCACCGTGGTCGGCGACGGCCAACAGGCGGTCGATGCGGTCAGCAAGACGGCATTTGATGTGGTTCTAATGGATGTTCAAATGCCGGAAATGGATGGCTTGACCGCCGCACGAAAAATCCGCGAAGCAGAACAGGGAACCGGACAGCATGTCCCGATCATTGCCATGACGGCACATGCGATGAAGGGTGACCGCGAAGGCTGCCTCGAAGCGGGAATGGATGAGTATGTTCCGAAACCAATTCGCATCACCAACCTTTTCGAGAAACTTGCTCTCGTTCTAAACCGAACGGATTTTCAGCTTCCGCCCGCCGAAACCGTCGTGACGAATCACGAGCCTGCCGATCAAGCAAACGAGGCCTGCGACGAAAACGCCACCGATTCGACCGATTCGCGGGAATCCTTTCACGACGCCCCCGATCCGCCAAACACGGCGGAGTGTCACAGCGAGATGCAATCGAATGAATCGAATGAATCGAATGAATCGAACGCTTGGATCGATTGGGACAAACTCTACAACACGATTGGAAACAACCCGTCACTCATTGCCGAATTGTTCAAAGCATTTGCAGAAGAAAGCGAGACGTTGATCGAGCAAATTGACAAAGCCATTAGTGATCGCGACCCTGACTTGTTAAAGAGCTCGACTCATACACTGAAAGGGGCTTCGATGGCGATTGGCGCCACCCAATTGTCCGAGTGTACTTTGGAAATCGAAAAGGCGGCTAAGAGCAATCAATTTGAAAACGTGGGTGTCGATCAGGAACGCCTCCACCAATTGCTCCGTGGGACGCTTGGCGAAACCAATGCGTTTCTCAGCAACGCCGCGAATTAAGTTGGATGCAGCGAGGTTTTCCCTTTGCTATCTATCTTGTCTAGTTCGCTGCGCTTACAATTTTGAGTGCTGCCGCGGTAAGTCAAACACCTCGACAAAGCCCTTTTTTTAGGAAAGCACGATGTCGCGTGTTCTATTAGCAGAAGACAGCCCTACTCAAGTCATCATGCTGCGTGCGCTTCTTGAAGAAGACTCGCACGAAGTTCTGGTCGCCACCGATGGAGCCAAGGCGCTTGCGATGATGAGCGAGCAACTTCCCGACATCGTCGTCACCGACATGCAAATGCCCAACATGAATGGGCTCGAACTCGTTCAAGCCATTCGTGTCCAATATGCTTCGGTACCGGTGATCCTGATCACAGGCCAAGGCAGCGAAGAACTTGCAGCCCAAGCGTTACTCGAAGGCGCCGCAGCCTATCTCCCCAAATCGGTTGTCGACGAAGAGTTGTTGGGATCGATTGAGCATGTTCTCGGATTGCTGGAAACTCAAATGAGTTACCAGCATTTGATTGACCGCCTCGATTACAACCAATTTCAATTCACACTCGAAAACAATCCAGATTTGGTTCCGTCGCTGGTCAATCTGATGCAGCAAATGGTCGGCGGCATCCATCTTTGTGATGAAGTCACTCGCGCTCGGATCGGCATGGCGATTGAACAGGCATTATTGAATGCGATGATCCGAGGCAATCTCGAAATCAGCCACCACGAGCAACTCAGTGACGAAGAATTGCACGTCGCGGAGGAACTGACGCTGATTGAAAAAAGACGTTCACAATCGCCCTACGGGGATCGCCGCGTGATCTTTCGTGCCCATCTCGGCCGTGAACAACTCGCCTTTATCGTCAGCGATGAGGGGAATGGATTTGATACCGAAGCGTTTTCAGACACCAAAACCAACGATGTGCTTGATGCCGAAGAGGGACGCGGGTTGGTGTTGATCCGATCGTTTATGGACGAAGTTCGTTTCAATGAATCCGGAAACGAAATCGTCATGATCAAAAACATCTAAGACCTTCGCTCGCACGTAAGCGGCCGGGACTCGCAATTTACCCGGTGGCTTACTCGCGGCACCGCGTCAAGCTTTGCGCCGCCACTTGAGAAATGATTCGTCGCGTCAATCAGATCATCAGCTCAACGTGCTTTGGCATCGACGACGTCTCGGGCGAATCGTCCGCAGGTTTTCGCCAAGTCCGCCACGATCGCATTGGATGAAGCACGATTCCTGGGGCGACGGTAATGGCCATCATCAACCAAGTCAGCCCCATGACGACGCCGGCTAACGAACGGCGGTAGACGTTCTTACCAAACACATCGCCTTGTCCCACCGACGGATGTATCGCCGGAGCGATTGGCATCGCGTACTGATCTGCTATCGCTTTGGCATCGACCACATTGATCACGGGCACGTTCTTGGCCAACATCCGCGCGGCAATACAATTAGGTAACGGTTGATCGCCAGGAATCTCGGTATGGACACCGGGTGAAAAACGCTCGTTGCCTTCGCTGCCGCCGATCGACGCCGATCCGCCCCCGATATTCACATACGCCGCATACGCATCGGATTGAATTTCCGACTCGTACAGCGTCATCCGCTCATCGATCAAATCTCGCAAGCCAGTGGATGTAAGCATCGGAATACCGTTACGTTTCATTGCGTCGGCAAGCAATTGGCGTGTTTGCTCGGGCATTCCCGAGGCACGATCGTACAGTCCGCCAAAGGTTCCCGCTTTCGCACGAAACGAGATCAGGTCGGCATCATGTAAATATTTTTCCATGTCGACCCACATCATTTCAGGCCGATTCGCACCATACTGGCTCGATGCCGCTGACAAAATGATGGTCGGCTTTAACTGTAACGTCTCGGCGGCCGCGTAGACTGCGATATTCAATGCAGGCCACGAACCGCTAGCGCCGATCGCCACCCGATCCCCTGGCTTGACTCCGGCCTCTTCAAGCCACTTCACCACCACGGCGGCGAAATTCGGATTGATTGACGTCTGTTTTGACTCTAGCGAGCCTAACTTGCTGGTGACAAGCGACATCGAAGGGCCGACCAAGTGCGAGCCTTGCGGATCCAACTTGGCGACCGCGGGAAGCCCTTGTTGTTGATGGACGTCGGCGATCACTCGCATTGCAGACTCTGCTTTCATTGCCGCTGCAAGCAGTTCCCCCTGGTGTTCGGGAGAGACTTTCGCAGGCCAAAAATGCACGACCGCCATTCCCGAGAGCGACAGGATCATGCCGGCCCACAACCCCACACGCGACAGACGTTTGGGCCGCCAATACATTACTTGAAAGGGTGTCTTTCCCGTTTCCACATTGCTACTAATATCGTTCATCCAATGACCTCCACGCCAACAAGAATCAATGTCAAACGCACGAGAACCGCCGAGGACATCAT
>NZ_JBFHFD010000737.1:0-4026 GCF_041583735.1 Novipirellula sp. | reverse complement strand
TTGTTAGCCGATTACGTCCTGAAAATCGAATCGGCCAACCCGCAGTTGGCAGCTCGCTTGGTCGCGGCTTTCAACAGCTACCGCCGGTTTGACGAATCACGACAAACGCAAATGCAAAACGAGCTGAAGCGGATCGCTGAACATCCAGGGCTATGCAAAGACGTCCACGAGATCGTCCAGCGGGCCTTGCGTTTTTAAACGCGGGATAGGCCTCTAGAGTGGCACGGGGCGTCTCGTTCCCAAACTCACCCACCGTTCTCCTCGCCATCGATCCAGCATCACCCGGTTGCCGTTGGCCACTGGCCGCCGGATCAATGACCTGGTCCGTTGGGTTGAGGCGCCCGCAGAGAGGACAGGAACGCTAACACACGATCTTTGTCTGCTCGGGAAAGATCATAGAATCGATTCCGAGCCGCGGCCGCCTCACCACCATGCCACAACACCGCCTCTTCGAGCGTTTCGGCGCGTCCGTCGTGAAGATAGGGTGCACTGTCGGCAACACCCCAAAGCGGCGGAGTCCGCCATTCACGCTGCAGCGTGTCCCAGTAAATCGTGTCGGTTTCGGGTATATCCCCGCGAGGAAACTGCGGCTGTTCGGGTTCATCGATCGGGTAGGGCTTGGGCATCCGTGCGACAATCTCGCCCGACCCATAAGCCGATTGGGCCGACGACATTGTCGGACCACGCTCACCAAACGAAACCGATTTCAACAATTGCACCTTGGTTTCAAAACCCAGCGGTGCAGAAAGCGGCGACTGCAACTCAGGTCCCATATCATGCAACAACAAATCGCTAAAGATGCCCGAAACGGGACGCACGTCGGCGACGTGGCAATCGATGCAGCCGGTCCTGCCAAACAACCGCTCGCCATCACGCACATCATCGAAGCTGTGTTCGGGCTGCGGCAATTCGGTCGGTCGTGGAAGCGACCTCACAAAGCGTTCTAACTTTCTGACTTCATCCAGCGACATATCCCGGCCTGTGTTCATGTAGTCCAGGTCGGCTGGATCGCCGGCTTGCGTCGCGGTGACAAACGAAGCCATCATCACCGATTCGATTGTAATATTCGTACGTTCAAAATCGTCTAAAGAACGGCCCCGATTCACCGCCCCCTGGCGATCGGTTCGTGATGCCCGAGCACCGCCTGGGGTCAGCCCCAATTCACCGACGCAGGCCTGAGTAATGAATTGATTCAGAGAACCGACTTGGCCACGCCAGCCGAATTTGCCAACGAATCGCCCTGTGATTGCTCCGTAAGATTTTTCCGATTGCCGTTTTGCAAGGGCCATGATCCGTTCCACTGCAATCGAATCGATCGCTCCGGCGCCAAACAAGGCGGGCGAGTTCAGTTGGCTGAGATAAAAGTCAACGCTGTCGTGGCGGCCAGCGACAACGGGCTGTGCCGCGATAGCGGCAATCGTTCGCTGGTTCGGATCAAACCACGTGTTTTCGATCCCGCCTGGAACGTACGACACCAACCTGTCTCGAATCGACGAATAGCCAGGCCGAGTCGAACGGTCGTGCACGACGGTGCTAAAGGTCATGCCGCCGCGGGGCCCGAGCAGTGCGGGGAAGACTTCGAGCAGTCGTTTTCCGCCGTGCTTCTTATCGGTCAATACGCTAGAGCGTGGATCGACCGTGATCAGCGTGATGTTATGTTGAACGCCGGCGCCACCCCCATTTTTGTGGCACGCGGCACATGAGGTCGCATTGTGCAGCGGCCCAAGTCCGTCTCCGTCGACTCGCTTGGTCTGGGCGATCGCCGTGTCAGACGACTTTGCCGGTTGCCATTCGTGCTCGAACAACTGCTGGCCGGTAAAGCCAATCCGTGCCTCAATCGCGGATTCCTGCGCCGCTGCGACACCCGGAACCCCGAATCCAATCAGCACGACAGTGACACATAAGGTCGCAAATTTCCGGTCTGACGTCTGCATCGCCTCGTCTCCCTTTCAGTGGTTGCTCGCCCCGCCCACCACGGTTATGACACTTTCAGAGACAAACTGCAAACTTTTTGTTGAATTCGCCCTCTCTTTTTCCATCATTGCCGAGATCAGCAACCCCAGCGCGCAAGGAGACGGATCCCCGGGGCTGGTCTATCGCAGCGAACGGTTTTGGCTGACGCTGTGAAGTCGCTTTTTCGTAGCTATTTTCGCCAGTCGGAGGTATTCGTATTGGCCGGCAAACATCCACGCTCTGGCGAGCATAGCGACAAAAAAGGAGCTGCTCGCGTCCGCTCGTTCCCGCCGAATCTGGTAACCGATGACGGCCTCCGGCGCCGTGAAAATCATTTTAACCCGCAAAACCCCGTTGATACGCGTTAGTGTATTTATCAGACACGCTGTTTTTGCGGAGCGATTGTTTGTCCGTTTTCGCTGACAAAAAGCGGGCTATTTGATTACACTCTACGCGGCGGATCTTATCAATTTGAACTGACACTTATTCACGGTTCTAGCGATGCGCCCTTGCGGTGTCTCGGCAAGCGAACCGACGGAGCCGACACACCCGTGGCAATACACGTTGGCATAGAACACTACACTCGCTATCTGTACGACCGGCCGATTCGGATGTCACCGCATCTGATTCGGCTGCGTCCCGCGCCGCACGCGCGGACGCCCATCCACGACTATCAGCTGAAGATCGAACCGGCCGAACACCATCTGCATTGGCAACAAGACCCGTTCGGCAATCAGATTGCCCGCATCATCTTTCCCGAACCGGTGACCGAATTTGTCGTCGACGTCCAATTGGTCGCCGAGATGACGGTGATCAATCCGTTCGATTTTTTCGTCGAAGACTACGCGGAAAAGTTTCCCTTCGATTACGAACCGCTGCAACGTCACGAGCTAGCCCCCTACTTCGAACTGACCGATAACGGACCGCTATTGGATGATTGGATTGCGGGAATCGATCTGACACCTCGCCGCTGTGTCGATTTCCTGGTCTACATCAATTCCAAGCTGCAGGCCGATATTGGTTACAACATTCGCATGGAGGTCGGGATCCAGACGTGCGAAGAAACGCTAAAGATGCGTACCGGGTCTTGCCGTGACACCGCTTGGTTACTGGTCCAGATCCTTCGCCATATCGGTTTGGCCGCTCGCTTTGTTTCCGGTTACCTGGTCCAGTTGACCCCAGACGAAAAGTCGCTCGATGGACCGTCGGGCACCGATCATGATTTTACCGACCTGCATGCATGGACCGAGGTCTATATCCCTGGTGCCGGTTGGATTGGCTTGGACCCAACCTCGGGGCTGTTTGCCGGCGAAGGCCATATCCCGTTGGCATGCACCCCCGATCCCGTCTCCGCTGCTCCTGTCACCGGAGCATCCGACAAGTGTGAGGTCACGTTCGAATTTCGCAACGTGGTCACTCGTGTCCACGAGGATCCTCGCGTCACCAAACCGTACACCGACCATCAGTGGGAATCGATTTGCACGTTGGGACGGCAAGTTGACAAAGAGCTGAACGAGCTTGATGTCCGATTGACGATGGGGGGTGAACCGACGTTCGTCTCGATCGACGACATGGACGGAGCCCAGTGGAACACCGAAGCACTCGGGGTTCATAAACGCGAGCGAGCCGGTGTGCTGTTGAAGCGTTTAAAAGACTCCTTCGCCCACGGTGCCTTGTTGCATTACGGCGAGGGAAAATGGTACCCAGGCGAACCCTTGCCTCGCTGGGCACTCGGGTGTTTTTGGCGAAACGATGGGATCCCGTTGTGGCGGGATGAGCGCTTGATCGCCGACGAAACCCGCCCCAGCAACGTGACCGTCCACGACGCCGAACGTTTTAGCCAAGTCGTGGCAAGCAAAATAGGAATTGATTCGCGTTTCTTGATTGCTGCACGCGAAGATTGGCTGTACTACCTGTGGCGGGAAAGTCAGCAGCAGGTCGGAGCGGACAACATTGTCATCCCGTGGGCACGTCAATATCGCGACGACCTTAGCCTCGCCCTTGCTCGCGGATTGGACAAGGCGATAGGTTACGCGCTGCCACTGCGTTACGACTGGTCTCGCGATCGCTGGC
>NZ_JBFHFD010000736.1:0-4044 GCF_041583735.1 Novipirellula sp. | reverse complement strand
GTCAACACGCGAATGCCTCTGAAGTTCATACTGCCGCAGCTTTCGCTGCTTCACAATCAAACGCCGGCATGCAACAAGTAGTCACCTCTCTCAAACGGAGTTTGGGAGAGGTCGAGCAGAGCCTTCAGCGATTGCTCGGGTGAGGGCGACCGAGCAAGTAGAAGCCACCGTGCGCTAAGTTGCGTGGTTGGCCCTCACCCGGACGAGGCCTGTGGGGCCCGTCCGACCTCTCCCTAGCTGCGCTCGGGAGAGGTGACTTGCGCTGACCGCGGAGTTGCTCTCTGCGTCAAGACGCGAATGACGCGCCGGCTGTCTACTTGGCTCCGAGCGAGAGGTAGGCGTAGAGGGCGCGGATCTGCGTGTCGCTCATCTCTTTGAGTAAATCCGATGGCATTAGCGAGGTCGGTAATGCCTTGAGCGTTTCGATCTCTTCGCGTGGAATCATCGTCGTTTGATTGTCGGCGTTTCGCAGCGTGACCGTGGTCGGCGTCTGCTCGGCAATGATCCCGTTGATCACGCGGCCGTCGTCGGTCAGTACTAAGTACGACTGGTAGCCTTCGCGAATCTCTAAGTTTGGCAATACGATCGAATCGACCCAGAAACCGATCTTGCCGCGTTCGTATCCATCCAGCGGCGGTCCCGTCTTGCCCCCTTCGCCAAACAATTGGTGACAATTACCGCAGGTCTTGGCAAAAATCGACTTGCCCGCTTCCGCATCGCCTAGCTCGGCGGCAAGCATCTCACGAAGCCGTTTGGTTTGCTCGATTTGCTCGGGCGTCGCGGTAGCTGAGATTGGACCAAACACCGCTTCGACCTGTTGGACGATTTCCGGATCATCGTAACTGCGAAGCTGCTGGACAACGTCGTAGGGAATGTGTTCGCGTTGCACTCGCCACTGCGTCAATTCCGTCAACAACTGTTTCGCCCACGTCGGTCGCGATGCAAGCGTCCGACAGGCGGCGGCTCGCAATCCATGCTCTGCCGAAATTCGGTTGCCAAAGGACGATAATAAGACGCCTGCAATCGAATCGGTGTCATATTGGCGAAGCGAAGCGATTGCAACTCGCTGTAGCGCCGGTTCGGACGTTCTGCTTCCTGTTGCCAACGCAAGCAAACTCTTCGCGGCCGCCGCGTGATGGACTTCGCCAAACACGTTCGCCACCTCGATCGCCAACGGCAAATTCGATTGCGGACTCGAAAGCAGTTTGTTTGCTTCGTCGATCGCCGCGGCGTCCCCACGACGCAGTGACAGGATCAAATCCGATTGGCCGATCGACGCCTTGTAATCCGCCAATGCCTTGTCGAGTGATTCAGGCAACTTGGGAATCGCACGGCCTTGGAATGCCAAATCGATCCCCTGGATCAATTCGCCACGCGACGCATCATCCGGCGCCATCGCGATCAATTGACTGCAATGCTCAAAGTCCTCCGCACCGCCGGCCGACGCATAACGCTGGACGAGCCGTTTCAAGATCGTTTGTTTCACCATCGTCGTGCGCCACAACGATTCATCGGCGAACATCGACTCGATCGCAGGCCATGAATCGGCGTGCGCTTCGATCGCCCACCAATTCATTAGCGGCATGTGCGGATCGTTGGCATCGTCGTTATGTCGCAACAGTGCCGAAACGATGCTCAGTCCCACATCGGGTGAGAGTCGTTTTGCGGTCGCTGCCAATTGGCTGCGGACTTGCACATCCGTCTCGGTCGCCGCCATTGTCGCAAGTCCACGGTGGTCTTCGTGTCGATCGCCCAATAGACGCACGACCCAGCGACGGACGTGGGGGTCGGAGTGCGAGAGCCAGCGAGTGGCCAAGGAGTTGTCAAATTTGCCGAGTAGGTTCAATGCCCACAATGCCTCGAGCGAAGCCGATTGATCCACTTGTACGGCGAGTGAGTCGGTTACCGATGAGTCGCCTCGCCAGCCCAATTCCAACACGGCACGCTGCCGAACCCATTTGTTTTCGTGCGAGAAAAGCTTGATCAACGTTTGGTTGTCGGCGCGGCTGAGATCGCCTTGTTGATAGCTGGCCGTTTTTCCTTCGGGGACGACTCGGTAAACCCGTCCGCTTTCCTTGTGCCAATCATCGACGGGGCTGACGTGGCTGAGCCGGCTGTCGTACCAATCGGCCATATAGACGGCGCCATCGGGACCCACGCCAGCGTACACGGGGCGAAACCAACGGTCGGGCGTCTCGATCAGATTCGGCTCGTCCACGGTTCGGTAAGTCGATCCGTCGGGGATCCGCTTGCTCCGCCAAACCAAGTTGTGCAGCGAATTCGGAGCAATGATGTTTTGGCTAAAATCCTTCGGGAACAGCCCTCCTTCGTAGATACAGAAGGCTTGCGGGAACCGTCGTCCATCTCCTTCGAATTTCATCGCGGTGAAATATCCGAAGGCATAGGGATTGGTCAGCGGTCCGTGTTTGCCCCAATTCTTTTCGCTATAGCTGCCTTGGGGAAAATAGTAGCCTCGTGTGTTGCCACCGTTGGTGCCGGTGAAAACGCGGCCTTTGGAATCAATGTCGAGACTGAAGTTGTTGCCGCCCCCTTCGGCATAGATTTCAAACGCTTTGCTGTCGGGATGGTACCGCCAAACGCATTGGCCTTGAAAACGAACGCCCTTGGTCACTGCGGAACTGACGTCGCCTACGGTGGTGCTGCCGTTACAACCGTACAACCAACCGTCCGGCCCCCACATCATGCTGTTGGCGACCGAGTGAGTGTCTTGTAATCCAAATCCGCTGAGGTGGACTTCGGGGGCGGCGTCCGGCACATCGTCGCCATCGGCATCGGGATAGAACAACAAGTAGGGCGGATTCAAAACCCAGATTCCGCCGTGGCCGACTTGGACGGCCGAAGCAATGTTCAGTCCGTCGATCACGTCTTTGTGCGTGTCGTAGACGCCGTCCCCGTTCGTGTCTTCGAAGACGGTGATCTTGTCGGCACCGGGCGTGCCATGCGGAGGCGGTTCGGGGACACGGTCAAACACCGCACGCAGGTGCTGGTCGTAGCGAACGATTTTCAATCCCGCAGGAAATTGATATTGCCGGTACTGGACGACCCACATCCGGCCGCGAGAATCCCACGACAAAAACAGCGGCTGCGAGACGACCGGTTCGGCAGCGACCGCTTCGATTTTGAATCCGTCCAAAACGTCGAACGTGGTCAACGCTTCGTCGACGGGGGTGGGCAGCGAGTCGTCACGCATCACCCCGCGTCCCGGCCGGGTCCGCATGATTTCGGCGACCTGTTCATTGCCCGCTACCGCAGTATCCGAGTTGGTCACAGGGGGCTCGGTTTCTTGAGCGGCGGAAAACGTGGCCAAGCTCGCGAACACGATCGAAAGGACGGTACGAGTTCGCAGGCCAATTTTTTGCCAAGACCAATCGGTCATTGGGAAGAGTTGATGCATCGGTAATCACACGCAGGCGGGAGGGGGTGAAGGCAAGATCGTGTTTGGGGAGGGGCCTCTATCATAACTTCTCGCGTTGGATGATGGGCCAACGTCATTGATATCTCCAAAGGGGGGCCGCTGCGTTTGAAGCCGATTCGATAAAAGTCGCTGAATCACCGCGATTTTGATGGGATCGCGTAAGGCAACGTTTAAATCCGGGTATAAAAGAACGGATGCGGATTCCAGCTCTCGTCATGGGCAATTCTGCCCGCTACCGCAATCAGAAAGCGTTCGCTTTCCAACCGTTAATGACATCACCATCCCAATACTTAAGGGAAGAATAGAATGACTTACCCACGAACTTTTTCGCATATCGGCATCTCGGTGACCGATTTAGAGCAAGCGGTCGAATTCTATACGAAAACATTGGGGTGGTACGTCATCATGCCTCCCACCGAAATCGTCTCGGATGATTCCGCGATCGGGGTGATGTGTGATGACGTCTTTGGCAAAGGCTGGGGGCGATTTCGAATTGCTCACTTGGCCACCGGTGATCGCGTCGGCATTGAATTGTTCGAATTCGATAATGCGGAAAAGCCTGAGAACAATTTCGAATATTGGAAAACAGGCGTGTTCCACTTTTGCGT
>NZ_JBFHFD010000735.1:0-4046 GCF_041583735.1 Novipirellula sp. | reverse complement strand
CCCCGGCCACGCCAAAGTATTTTGGCCAGTGATCCAGCGGCTCGCCAATCGTGAACTCTATTTACTGATGCCCCCCTTGTTTGAATTGGCCCAGCGAAAGCAAACCGCGGCCGAGTTGGAGGCGAAAATCGACCAAATGCTTGTGACTCAGTACCGAGACTTGATCCTCGACATGCGATCGGCCCAACGCGACGAATTGGCGACCGGATTATTGGAGGAGGCATTGAAGGATTTTCCTGATTCAGAGCAGTTGAAGGTACTGTCGCGGCCCGACGCTGCGGGAACCAGCGAAGCACGCCAGCCGCCCAAACCAAGCCCTAGCGAATTAGGTGCCAAGTGATCTATCTCGATAACAATGCCACCACCGAGATCGATCCTCGTGTCGTCGACGTGATGTTGGACGTGCTCCGCAGCGGCCCCTGCAACGCGTCGAGCCAACATGCGGTCGGTCGTGCGGCGCGGCTACGGATTGACGAGGCGATTGACATGATCGGTTCCGCGATCGATTCGCCCTTGGATCAACCCGGCGGCCCGAGGCTGATTTTTACCAGCGGTGGCACCGAATCGAACAATCTTGCCCTCCGTGGACTTGCCGATCCCGACGCCCCGATCGTAATCAGCCGGATCGAGCACCCCAGCGTGATTGCGGTCGCGGAACAGCTGGCCGCTCAGAGACGCGAAATCCGTTGGTTGGATGTCGATCGTGCCGGGGTTGCCAAAATCGACTCGCTCGCCGATTTGATTCAAGGAGGCAATCGAACCGCAGGGTTGGTGTCGTTGATGTCCGCCAACAATGAAACCGGAGTGATCCAGCCGATTGAGCAAGCGGCACAGATTTGCCGCGATCTTGGTGTGACATTCCATGTCGATGCGACCCAGTCGATCGGAAAAGTACCGATCTCGTTTCGCACACTCGGTGCGTCCGCGGTCACCATGTCGGCCCACAAATTCCATGGCCCCACCGGGATCGGCGGTCTGTGGATCGACGGAGGCGTCAAACTGCTACCGTTGCTGCACGGCGGTGAACAGCAACTCGAAAGCCGTCCGGGGACCGAGCCGGTGCCGCTGATCTGTGGGATGGCAACCGCACTGCAATTGGCGACGAGCGAATTGCCGCAAATACAGCCTCGGCTCGGTTCGCTGCGAGATCGCCTAGAACAGGGTTTACGATCGGCTCATCCCCCTTTGGTCGTGCATGGGTGTTTGTCAGAGGAAGCCGACGCCGCTCGGGCGCCGCGACTTCCCAATACGACTTGTCTGTCGTTTTTAGGAGCGGATCGGCAATCGATGTTGATGGCATTGGACATGGCCGGCGTCGCTTGCAGCAGCGGATCGGCATGCAGCAGCGGCAGCAGCCCCCCCAGCCATGTGTTGTTAGCGATGGGATTACCCGCAGAACAGGTGCAATCGGCACTGCGGTTTGGGGTGTCAAAGTTTTCCACGGAGAAAAAAATCGACTCGGCAATCGAACGTATCTCTAGTTGCTACAAGCGTTTAACGCAAAAACGGTCTGTGGAAAACTAAGTATTTTCCCCCTCGTTATCCATCTTTGATTCGGTATAATCCCGCTGGTTTGAAGGACGTTCTGCGTCGCCGCACGCAGAACTTGTAGGTGTCCAGTTTATGAACCTTCCTACGACGCGGCGACGTGGGATCACGACATTGCTGTTTTGTCATCTGTAACGCTGACAGCCGAGCCCAACCTCAAGCGTCCTCCGGTGGAGAGCGAAGTATTCGCATTTCCGCTGGAACGTCCGCCGCTAAAGGTACGCCGTCGTGAATCCACCGTCAGCCCGATCCTGCTGCCCTATTTCATTGCGGGCCCCGAGAATCGCTTAGCCGCCTTTGTCGCTCGGCAAGAAACATCGGTGTTCGAGCTGGGCAACCCGGTTCTACTGGTCGGTCCAAGCGGGTCAGGCAAAACTGCCTTGGCGCTTCATATGTCGGTGCGTCACGCAAACAAACTGGGGTACATTGACGCCAGCGGTGTGCAGCATCTTCCGGCGATTGAATTTGCTCGCCGGTTTGCCGAAGCGGTCGCTGCGGATGACTTGCAACATTTGCGACAAGAAATCGATGACGTTCCGGTGTTGATCATCGATGACCTGCATTTGATCACCAGCAAACCAGCGGCTCAGGAAGAATTGGCCCAGCGGATCGAAGCACGTAGTGAGTTGCAACAACCCACGGTGTTAACGTGTCGTCGGCTGCCCACCGAGGTGCGTGGATTGCGACCGGCACTCGTCAGCCGATCGTTGCCCGGTTTGACGATCGCGGTCAGTTGTCCGGTGGGTCGGACGCGAACGATGTTGTTGACCGAGTTGGCGCTGCAGTTGGGTCTCGAGCTTGACGCTCCGCTGATTCAAATGTTGGACGACGGTCTCGAGCAATCGCTTCCCGTACGTGCTCTGTCCGCCGCAATTCGCCAAGTCGATCTGTGGTGCCGGATGAACCAATCGCCGCCCTGTTGCGAAGCGATTGCCTCGGCGATCCAGTCGGCGGCACCCGACGAGGAAATTCCGCTCAACAAAATCACCAACACCGTCGCACGCTATTTTCGTTTGAAGGCGAAAGATCTGCGTAGCAGTTCACGTAAACAACACATCGTTCGTGCTCGATCGTTGGCGATGTGGTTGGCACGCCGAGTGACTTCTAAAAGCGTGACTCACATCGGCGAACACTTTGGGGGTCGTGACCATTCGACCGTCTTGCACGCGATCCGCAAAACCGAATCGCTATTGCACGACGACGCGGAGTTGCGGTTGGCGTCCGAAGAGCTTGCCGACAAGCTCGGGTGCTAAATCGAGATCCAATGCGGTTCGAGGTTTAGAACCAACCGAGCCGGCGGAACCATCGATACAACAAAACACAGGACAAGATCATCAGAGACAAGATGAACGGATAACCCCACGTCCATTCGGTTTCAGGCATGTGTTTGAAATTCATCCCGTACAATCCTGCGATCATGGTGGGAACCGCAAGGATCGCCGCCCAACCCGCTAACCGTTTCATGTCATCGTTCTGGGCGACCGAGATCAACGCGAGATTGCTTTCCAGCGCGGTGTGCGAAAGTTGTTGCAGATTGTCAATCAACTCGGCAATGCGGCTGACGTGGTCGTGAACATCTTGAAAGTAGGGCCGCGTGTCCGCAGGGATCAGATCGGATTCCATCCGTGTTAGGTGCGCCGACACATCACTGAGCGGGGTGACCGCTTGTTTCAGCGCCAGCAGATCGCGCCGGAGATGGTAGATCCGAGATGTCACGCTACGGACAAATTGTCCGCTGAAAATATGGTCTTCGAGTTCCTCGAGCTCGGCTTCCAACGCATCGACCACAGGGAAATATTGGTCGACAATAAAGTCCATCAACGCGTGCAACACAAAACCTTCGCCCTTGGCCAACAAATTCGGCGTCGATTCGCACCGCGCCCGCAGCCCCACGTGAGACGTCAACGAACCATGCCGCACGGTGATGATGTAACGGGGGCCGAGAAACACATGAGTTTCACCAAATTCGATCCGGTGATCCCCCCGTTCACATAACCGCGCGGTTCGCATGACCACAAACAGTGAATCGTCATAGACTTCGAGCTTTGGACGTTGGTGGGCAGCATGGGCATCTTCGATCGCCAAGTCGTGCAGCCCGAATGCCTTTTGGATATGCGAGAGCACCTGCTCGTTCGGCTCGTACAGTCCGACCCAAATGAAGCGGTTTGAATGGGTCCAGGCATCGCCGAGATCCGGGATCGGCACGTCGGCCACTCGCACCCCATTGTGATAGGCGGCCGAGTTGATCACGCACCGCTGCGGTGGGGATGATTCAGGGCGAGGGCTTCCGGGGCTCAAAACGACGTTCCTGTGCGATCCGCTTACAATGAAAGTCTAATCAACTACCATGATGGTAATGAAACACTGTGAAAACCAAGGTCATCGCATGATGACACTTTGTTTTCTGCAATATAGTGCCCAATCGATCCTTGCAAATCGTTTCGGTCCCTTTTCTCTACCAACCCCGCTGATCTGATGAACCGACTAATCTGCCTTGT
>NZ_JBFHFD010000734.1:0-4065 GCF_041583735.1 Novipirellula sp. | reverse complement strand
TTGGTGCGTTATCGGCCTCTTGTCCGCTATTTGGCTGTCGGCACGGTCGCGTTTGGGGTGGCCCAGTTTGTGGTGGACGCGATGGCGGGGATGCCCTCATGGTGGACTTGGGGTGAATCGCTCTCGACGGCGGCCGGAGGCGGCTTCATCGCCTGGCTCAATCGCGCCCGTTCTTCAGCGGACCGCGTGAGCGGCGATGCGTAAAGGCCGAGGTCACCAGCCTTGTGGACTTCCCTCTGGTGGGTGGCTGTTGCTTCGGTCGTTCGAGAGCTGTTTCGTCGGTTTGCCCATGGTGAAACGAGGGGATCATTGCCGTCAGAGCGTTGCCAATTTAGGCTCGCGGCACCGTAAACGTGGTTGGCTTTCTCTCCCCTCCGGTTAATCAGTCGCAAGTATCTGATATGTAAGGATTTGCGACAACGCTGTAAGTCGCGTGGGTCGTTGTGAAGCAACGCCAAAAAGGGTACACTTTGGTGCTGAATTCGGGGTTCGAATGAAGCTTTTCTGAAACGGGGACTGGCCCTTCGAAAGTAGCAGGGTCAGCCCCCGTTTTGCAAAAAAAAAATTAGCTCCCAAAAAGACAGCATTTCGCACCCAGCACTCCTCTTAGGACACGACGTTGGCAGAAGACGAAACTAACAAAGAAGATGGCGAGGGCGAAAACAAAGGCCCTGAGGGTTATCGGGACGGGATCGACGGCGGTGCGGGCGCGTTTCGCCTGATTGATTTGCCGATCGAGGACGAGCTTCGTGAAAGCTATCTGACGTACGCGATGAGTGTTATCGTCAGCCGTGCGTTGCCCGATGTCCGTGACGGATTGAAGCCGAGCCAGCGACGGATTCTCGTCGCGATGAACGACTTGAACCTCGGCCCTGGCAGCAAGCGAGTCAAATGCGCGAAGATCTCTGGTGATACTTCGGGTAACTATCACCCGCACGGTGAAAGTGTGATCTATCCGACGTTGGTGCGGATGGCTCAGGAATGGAACATGCGTTCGCTGCTGATTGACAAGCAGGGGAACTTTGGCAGTATCGCGGGTCTGCCTCCGGCGGCGATGCGATATACCGAAGCTCGCTTGAGTGCGGTTGCTGCATCGATGTTGGACGACTTGAAACTCGACACGGTCGACTTCATCCCAACGTATGACGAAGCGCGTACCGAACCCACCGTGCTTCCAAGCCGTTATCCCAACTTGCTGATCAACGGCAGCGGCGGAATCGCGGTCGGGATGGCAACAAGCATTCCGCCGCACAATCCGACCGAGGTTTGTGAGGCATTGATCCGATTGGTCGATCACCCAGAGACCTCGATCGACGAAATTTGCGATATTATTCCGGGACCCGACTTCCCCACCGGCGGCATCATTTGCGGTCGTGCTGGTATTCGTCGCGGTTACAAAACCGGACGCAGCACCATCGTTGTCCGCGCGAAGTGCCGCATCGAAGAGATGAAAGGCAATCGTACGCGAATCGTTGTCTCGGAGATTCCCTACCAACAATACCGTGACCGCGTCATCGAAAAGATCGCTGCGTTGGTCAACGGCGACAGGATCAAGGGGATTTCAGGAATCCGTGACGAGAGCGATTTGAACGAACCGGTTCGTTTGGTCATCGAGCTCAAGCGAGATGGCGATCCCGATGTCGTACTGAATCAACTGTATCAGTATTCGCCGCTGCAAGACACGTTTTCGCTGATTTTCTTGGCGTTGGTGGACGGCAAGCCGCGTGAATTAACGATCAAAGAAATTCTGCAAGAATTCTTGCGACATCGCGCCACAGTGATTCGTCGCCGAACGCAATTCTTGTTGGCACGTGCACGCCGCCGTAAACATACCGTCGAAGGCTTGCTGCTAGCGCTTGCCGATATCGACAAGATCATCAAGACGATCCGTAGCAGCTCGAATCAAGCCGAAGCGAAGACGCGTTTGATGGAAATCGAATGCCCTTCGTCGATGTTGAAGCGAGCACTCGGGGATAGCGGATTTTCCCAATTCGTGCTTGAACGTGGCGAGAAAGAAAACTACACGCTGACCAGCGTGCAAACCGACGCGATCTTGCGAATGACGCTTGGCCAATTGGTCAACCTCGAGCAAGAAAAACTTTCCGGCGAACACGCGGCGCTGTTGACCGAGATTATCGACTACCTCGATATCCTCAGCAGCCAAGATCGAATCAACGGGATCATCAAAGACGATCTCGAAGAGATGAAGCGTCGCTTTGGTGACAAACGTCGAACCGAAATCAGCCACGAAGAGCTTGGTAACATCGACCTCGAGGATCTGATCACCGAGGAAACAATGGTCGTTTCGATTAGCCATCGTGGCTATATTAAACGTACCCCGACCAGCGTATACAACACTCAGCGTCGCGGTGGAAAGGGGCTCAAGGGCGCCAAGACGGATGACGAGGATCCGATTGAGCATCTGTTTGTCGCCAGCACGCATGCCTATCTGTTGTTCCTGACGACGCTCGGTAAAGTGCGTTGGCAAAAGGTCTACGATTTGCCGCAGTTGGCGCGTGACAGCAAGGGACGAGCGATTGTCAATCTGTTGAACTTGAGCGAAGACGAGAAGATCGCCGAGTGTTTGGCTATTCGCGATTTCGATCAGGCGGGCTACTACGTCGTGATGGCCACTCGCAGTGGCTTGGTTAAAAAGACGCCGCTTGAACAGTACAGTCGTCCTAAGAAGGGCGGGATTATCGCAATCAAGCTTCGCGAAGGCGACGAGCTTGTCGGTGCTGCCGTGATCGGTCCTGGCGACGAAGTGATCTTGGTCACCAGTTCCGGAATGGCGATCCGTTTCCGTGAATCGGATGCCCGTCCGATGGGACGAAACACCTCCGGGGTCAAGGGAATTCGACTCGTTGGCGATGACAGTGTCGTCGGTATGGTGGTGGCGGACCCCGAAGCGACGCTATTGACCGTTTGTGAAAACGGCTACGGCAAACGAACGCACTTTGGTCCCAATGCACCGGTGGAAGTCGGCGATTCGGGTGAATCCGATTCCGAAGGCGAGTCGGCCGAGGGCGAGTCCGCTGAAGAAGAGAGCAGTGCATCGGGCGCTCGTTACCGTACGCAAAAACGTGGCGGCAAGGGGCTTCGAGATATTCGCACCAGCGAGCGTAACGGGCCTGTGATCGGAATCGCCCGTGTGACGGACGAAGATGAGTTGTTCATGATGACGGCCAAAGGCAAGTTGCAGCGGATCAAGGCTGCCGACATCAATGTCATCGGTCGTAATACGCAAGGCGTGCGGATCATGAATATCGACAGCGGTGATAGTTTGATCGCGGTCGTGCGTGTTCCACCCGAAGAGCAGTCGGACGAAGTCGAGGTCGCTGCAGTAGCCGGTGACGTGGTCGAAGGAACCGTCGTCGCATCGGGATCCGAAACGACCGATGTCAGCGGCGACGCTTCGGCCGATGCCGATGTGCTGCCGCCATCGGATTTAGCTGACGACGCGAGCGACTCGGATGAGACCACCAGCGACGAGGCGTAAGCCTGGTGTTCATTTGAACGGCCCTTTTAGGGCTCGTTCGAGTGAGGGCGATCTCGTCACTTAGCGTGTCGTTTCGCCTCATCTTGCGCGGTCGGCCCTCACCCCGAGCAATCGCTGAGGGCCCTGCTCGACCTCGCCCAAACAAAGAGTTTGGGCAGAGGTAACAGTGCGGTGCCACCAAGGCACGCACTGCTTCAGATGTCTCGAGTGGGGGCGGGAGGCACGCTAAAATGCCGGCAGTACTCTAGTTCCAATCGAGCGGCAATCGCTCGTCGTTGGCTTCGAGTTTTCCGTGCGAGCGTAGTCCGCTTCCTTTGCGGCTTGTCAATTTGTCGCCCAGGTCTTCGCGGGCTCGCTCGGCGGCGGCCTGCAGTTCCTTGACGACCGCAGGAAATCGGTCTTTGACATCCGTTGTCTCTGAAACATCGTTGTCCAAATCGAACAGTGACAATCCGATCTTGGTCATCTCGTACGCCGCGGGGGTGCCGCCATCGCCACCGTCGCGTCCGGCCAGCGTTCGGTAACGGTGAGGAAACGTTAATTTGAATCGCTCGTTGCGAACCGCG
>NZ_JBFHFD010000733.1:0-4067 GCF_041583735.1 Novipirellula sp. | reverse complement strand
GCACTGCATTTTCGTCGGTCGTAAAGTCGCTGCGTACAGACGGCGTGACAACCAACGTTGTCGAAATGACTGCGGACCATTCTTTGCGGTTGAAAAAGGTCACGCCGGTGTTGTAGAGCGTGCCCGGCAGGTCGATGGTGTTCGGCCCATTCAAATGGTCGGCGCGAAAATAGGGGCGTAAGACAAGGATGTTTTCCAGGCTGCCAAGGGGCACCGCGAACCCTGCACGGGCTTCTTCGAACGTGATATCCAATCCACCCGCCGCGTCGCCGGTGTCCAACAAGTAACCACCAAGCAGCTCCGCTCCCTGGTAAAAACTTTTGCGAAATCGCTGTACGGGAGTTTCACGCAGTGCAAAGAAGGCAGGGTCGTACGCTTCGATCATCGGCGACGGAGCGTACTGAAATTCGTCTGCAAATGCAGGGACGCCGGCAAAGCTCGGTGTCAGCTCTTGCGAATGCAACGGAGACGTCGCCAACGTCCAAATCAGGGCGATGGCAGGCGAAAGGAGGCGTTTACGTAATCTCAGCGACATCCTGGCTCCGTCGGGGTCGGTGACCACCAGGATTAGCAAACACGAGAGGCCCACGGCAAGGCCGGCCTGAGGGGGGAAAACTGCGTCCGCGGGGCGTCAACGTCCTGGTGAAGCGTCATCCAAAACAGACGTGTAGGCGCAACAGGTGAGGCTATTCCGTTAGACGATCTTCGTTTTGCTGCCGGGCACCGGCACAGGATAGCGGCCTTGGTCGTCGGGAATCACGGGGGCGGCATCGGCGAGCGAATGCATGACCGAGGTGTCTGCCAATTCGATGCCGCTATTGATGGCATCGTCCCAGCGGACGACTTTGCCGCTGTAAGTCGCCATCCGGCCCATGATCGCCGTCATCGTGCTGTGGGCACCGTATTCACCTTCGTTGACCGTTTCACCGCGGCGAAGTGCGGTGAACAAATCGGCGTGTTCTTGCGCGTAGCCACGGTTGGCTGATCGCGGATCGACATCACTTTGCCAAATCACATTACCGCGTGCATCGTGCAGGATCGCGTTGGCGATATCCGCCGACCCCTGCGTGCCGTGGACGAATTCGCCAATGCTGGTCCGGCAACCTTTGATGTGGCGACATTGGCTCAGCATTCGCGTGCCACTGCCATAGGTGTACTCGACCATGTGATGATCAAAGATCTGGCCATGGTCGATCCCGTCACGCACTTCGCGGCCACCTTGGCCTTGAGCTTCGATCGGATGCGATTTCATCAACCAATTGATCACGTCCAAATTGTGAACATGCTGCTCGACAATGTGGTCACCGCTAAGCCAGTTAAAGTAGTACCAATTGCGAAGTTGGTATTCGAGTTCGGTTTGCTCGTCGGTTCGCGGACGCACCCACACTCCTGCGCCATTCCAATAAGCTCGTGCAAAGACGATCTCGCCAATCGCACCCTCTTGGATACGCTTGACGCACTCGCGGTAGCGAACTTCATGGCGTCGCTGCAGTCCAACCGCGACTGCCAAACCATGTTCGATTGCCGTTTGGTTGGCCACTAACACGCGGCGAACCCCGACCGCATCGGTCGCCACCGGCTTTTCCATGAACACATGTTTGCCCGCCTGGACCGCCGCCTCGAAATGCAGTGGACGAAAACCAGGTGGCGTTGCCAAAATCACGACATCCGCGTCACTGGACATCACCTTTTTGTAACCGTCGAGTCCGACGAAGCGGCGATCGTGAAGATCGACTTGTGAGGCATGCTTGCCTTTGATCGTTCGATAGGCCGATTGCAAATTGTTTTCGAACACGTCGGCCATCGCGACCAATTTCACGTCACCGCCGTGAGTGCGGAGCGCATCGAGTGCGGCTTCGGTTCCCCGTTTGCCACATCCGACCAAGCCAATGCGGATCGCATCGCTACCGAAAGCATGGGCTGCGCGAGCGACACCAAGCTCGGCGCCTGCGATCGCTCCGCCCGCCAAAATAATGCCGCCCCCCTTCAAGAATCCACGTCGCGATGGAGTCTGCGTCGGCAGGCAGGATTGCGTTTTGGGGGGGCGAGTTGGCATATCAGTGAACAAACCCTAGGCAGAAACGGAGCAGCAGGTACGTCGTCGGCGTCATCTAGAATACCCAGCGGTGAGGTTTCCAGCAAACATGACCCCCAGAACAACAAATCCCCATTATTTCATCACTTCAATGACGACTTGGTTTACGGTCCCTTCGAGTGGGAAGGGAACCGCATACGGCCCCACCGCCCCATTTTCGTCCTGCCCTACCTGCAACCCGTCGAGCGGTTGTTCGTCGAGCAATCCGTTGATCGTGGACTCCGCGACTTGTTTCTCGCCGATCTTTAGCTGCACGGTTCCCGGTTTACTAACAATCGCGGTCACTTGCTGTTGGCCGCTGACACGGGCGTCGGACGTCGTCACCACTCGTTTGCCATTTTGGGTCCATCCAAAACAGAGTTTTCCGTTTTTCAGAAACAGCGACCAACCTTGCGACGATCCTCCCTGAGCCACGATCACTCCGTCCCCTTTGACATCAATGTTCGCAGTGACCGCAAACGCTTTGTTCTTGAGGTAGGGTGCCTCGGTTCGATCGAGTTTGTCACCCATGTTCAGTTGGAACCGAGTCTGTTTCACGTTCATCGTCGCTCGTTCAGCATGTTTTTGATTTCCTGGATTCAGCGGCAATACGTTGGCACGCTCGGCATAAGCTTGCCACATCGCCGCAAGTTTTTGCACCGTCTCGGGCATCTCGCTGCTCAAGTCACGTTGTTCACTGCGATCGTTGGCGATGTTGTAAAGTTCCCAGTCGCCCTTTGCTCCTTTCGCCACCAATTTAAGGTCGCCGACTCGAGCGGCGCGGTTCCCTTCGTGTTCCCAGTAGATCGCCTCGCGGTCAAATTTATTGCGAGTCTCCGCATCGTCGGCAAATAATGGAACCAAGCTTTTTCCTTCCATGGGTTTGATTGCCTTGCCATCGTGGTAGATGGCGGGATAGGCCGCTCCGGACACATCCACGGCGGTTGCCATCAAGTCGATCAAATGCCCCGGAGTGGTTTCCAGTTCGCCGTGCCGCCGGATTTTGGCAGGCCAATGGGCGATTAACGGAGTCGAGATGCCACCCTCGTGCGTCCAGTGCTTGTATTCACGAAACGGCGTGTTGGAAACCGTGGCCCAGCCGCGGCCGTAACCGATCGCCGTGTCCGCAGGTCCTGCCATCGATCCTTTGCCTGTACGCATTACAAAGCCATCGCGTGTTTGTTTCGGTGTCATATCGGGCTGCAGATAGTCCGCAGGCAAAGTCGCAAGCGTCGGCTTGTCCGCTCGCTCGCTACCGACGCCACCACGGCCATAGCCTTCGGCGCAGCCCCCGTTGTCTTGTAGAAAACAAATCAGCGTGTTTTCAAATTGCCCGGTGTCTTTCAGCGATTGAACGATACGTCCAATGCCTTGGTCCATCGAATCGATCATTGCCGCATAGACTTCCATATTCCGTTTGTCCCATTCCCAGAACTTGGATTCTTTCCAAGCATCGGGGATTGGCCAATTGACGGTGCTGTCAGCGTCGATCAAGCCGAGTTCAAGCATCCGCTTGTAACGCGCGTCACGGATCGCATCGTAGCCGGCATCGTACACACCGTTGTACTTGGCAATGTCTTTGTCCAATGCGTGCATCGGCCAATGCGCGGCGGTAAAGGCCACGTACATAAAGAAAGGTTGATCGCCGGTTTGAAAATGGTGATCGCGAACAAACCGTGCTGCATGATCGGCGATCGCGTCGGTGTAGTAGTAGGTTTCGCCCGGCCAATCCGCTTTGCCATATTCAGGATCATCAAAAGGCGAGATGAATTCGTTGTCACGCGTTAGCGTATTGGGGTCAAAAAAGCTGCCCGCGCCGTGGATGGTGCCGTAGAAACGATCAAAACCTCGTTGGATTGGCCAATTTGCTTTGTCGGCCTCCGTCTTCGGATTGATGGCTTTGGTGACGTGCCACTTGCCCGACATGTAAGAACGATAGCCCGCGTTCTTGAGGGCTTCGGGAATGGTCACGCAGTGTCGGCTCAGTTCACCG
>NZ_JBFHFD010000732.1:0-4068 GCF_041583735.1 Novipirellula sp. | reverse complement strand
TTATCGCAACTAGCTGCGTGGCCTGCGTTGGTTTTGCAATTCATTCCACCGCTGGCGTAACGAGCGAATTTCCCGTTGGTGATCGTGCAACATCTTGTCATCGCAGTCCGTTACACTAGCATCACTGGTCGATCCCAACGGTTGTCTGCTTGACGGGCCACCCAAGGGGCGGAACGCCACTGCAACCATGCTCGATTCATGCTTGCTACAATCTGCGATAACCATGCGATGGTGACGGAGCGGCGGCATCGTTTTTCCATGTGGTTCGTCACCGTTCGCCGCCCGCATATCGCTCCCGTTCCCCGACTAACGATCTAAATGGCAACGCAACGCGACGAGTTTGACCCACCGCAGGAATTGCTGGCTGCGGTTGTTGAACAGGTCGCGATTCCAACGCTATCCGAAGTCGCCAAAGAGATCGGTGTCACGTGCATCGCATCCGTGCACGTGTGTGTTCGCGACGATCGAAAACACAAACTGAATATTGATGGGCCCGCCATTTCGTCCGTCGCGGTTGACGAAAATACAGAGGTCCGACTTCGGTTCCGACGGACATATCGCGACGACCGAGTGCTTTTTGCGATGGATACTCAACATGCTGACGTATGGCGTGATTCGGGTTTCTCAGGCGTCTGGCTTCACGGTGACGTCGTCACCAGCGATACCGGCACGACATGCCGGATTCGCGGGAAAACTATCTGCTACAATCAAGACTGGCACAATTGGTAGCCCTGCCAGTATCCGTAAGAGCGGGGAACAATGACATGCACGCGAGGACGGGAGTCGCGTTCTTGTGTGTGCTTGCAAGTCGTTTGCCCGTCCCGCGTGATGTCCGCCGTTACCCGACTGAAGATCAACGTTGACTGATCCATACCGCCCGCCTGATCCCGACATTCATGATCGCGAGTCGGAAGCTGACGCGCCGCCTACCGTTACGTTTTCAGGTGGCTTTCGATCACACCTGAAATGGAGCGCAGGAATTGCTGCACTGGGTGCTGGATGCAACTACCTTTTTGCTCCGTTCCCTCAGGGTTTTTTTACGATACTTATTGTGGTTGCGATCCTAACTGCGCTGTGCGTTACATTTTCACTTGACGGGATTCCCATTTCCGGGCCGAAACGTGTTTCCAAGGCCATCACGCCTGCGTTCTTCGGATTGCTCGGGATTGCAGCAATCGTCTCTGGTGGGGTCGCTGCCGTACGCGCTTTCTACGAAAACGTTATTGGGATAGATCCCAACCTGGCCGCTGACTCGTTCTTCGCCAATTTCGTCTTACTGTTCCTAGTGTTCTTCGTCGCTGTACTTTTCGTTATGCTTGTGACGTCCGGTTCGATGCTTGCTCGCTACAACGAGTGATCCACCGTACGCCAAAAACGGCGGGTAACCATCGCATGCAACGGAGGACGGGTGGTTCGTTTTCTCGTCTGCGTGCAAGTCTCTCGCCCGTCCCCGCTGATGCGTAACGTTCTGACACGCTTGAGTCGTTTTTGATTCGACCTCCAATGTGGTCATGACGATGCGCGTGTCGTGGCGGACGTGAATGCTGACAGTGCATTGACGCAATGGACCGTTTTTGCTTCGGTCGACCATAGTTTCCCACCCCGTTCAATTGCTTCGATCGCAATCATCTTTCTGCCCCACATCTTTTTGCCATTGCTCCGGCGCTGGTAGCGTCACCATTTGCTTGCACGGCTGGATCAACTCATGCTAAACTCACGCAACGTTGGGCTCGTTTCGCTGCGAGCTTGGTAAGCACCGCTCGCGGTCAGAACCATGCGGTCAACGGGAGTTCGCGAGCCAGTCCACTTTAATAAAACATCAAACCCGCGAACCCCGTTACCGCGGTCGTTACCCGACTGAAGTAATGCGTACACTTGATCGAACTCCAGTGCACCAACGTTTCTTGATGGTCGGTTGGCGTATGTCTTCGTCATCATGGCAATCCGAGACGCAATCCGTTCTGGATTGGCTCGCTGGCCCTGACTGCGAGTTGAGCGCGGACGAATGCAGAACGATGTCCGATCTAATCTCGGTTCCCCTGCGGCCTACAATGCTGCCGCTTGTTGTCTTGCATGCATACGCCGACGTCGAATCTGGCACACACTGGAATTGCGTGTTTGACCCACGACACCCCGCATCCCATGAACCAACAAATGCCATCCTCGCGTACTGCGTCATCTGGCACCGCATCGTGGCCCAATCACTTTCCGATGGACACCACCAAATTGCGGTCGTCGACTTTCCCGACGGCACACCGGAAATGATTGCCGGACTGGACGAAGATGCACAACGCGAGGATGTCGGCTACATTGGTCTTTGCGATCACACGTCAATTGACTCGATCACAACACACTTAAACGGCGGGTAACCAAGCGATGAACGCGGAGTGGCCGACAGCGCGTTTTCAAATGGAAGATTAACCGCGGCCACCCGGTTATCGCAATCGTTCGCCAAGGCAAGAGATGCCCACAAGCTAGAGTTGACATGCCAATCGACTTACACAACGTGTATCTCTTCGTAATGCTTGCTGTGCCATTGATCGTTATACGAATGACATCAGGCCATGGTCTGTGGTTCGGCGCGCTATGCAGTATCGTCGTCTTCTTGGTGCTCGGCGGACGCGTTTGGGCTCATGGGAACGACCTCCGGAAGCGCGGTCCTGACAGATGGCAAAAGTATGTGTTTGTGAATCTCGCTTTCAATTCCGTTTGCACAATTGCAGTGCTCGGTTTGTACTGGGTATACTGATCGCTACCTGGATGGCGCGGACTCAAGAACGCATCGGCCACCGTGTTCGGACGCGGCGTCCTACTTACAAAGAAAACCTGGCGAACCATCGCATGCACGGGAGTGGCGGTGGCCAGTCGATTTTGAAGGCAACGTCAACTCCCGCCACCCCGTGATGCGGGTCGTTCCGTCACAAAGGAGGCTCGATGACTAGCTCGTTGCCAACCGACTTTCTTGACAAATGTTCAACCTCTGAACGCACACAGGTCGAGCAATGGTGGAATTCGCTGCAAGATAACAATCGCGACGACGTCCGTGTGCTGCTGGATCGACGTCACGACTCCCTTGCGTACGTCTACGCGAGTGACGAGTTTGGGAGCGTCGACTGGCATACGATTCCATTCGTTGATGATGAACTTCCAATTGACGATGAGGACGATTACGAAAACGAATGGGAACTCGACTACTTTCACCACCTGCTTGACCAACCCGGCTTTACGCTTGGGCAAGATGTTGTAGTTAGGACATTCCACATCTGCTCGCTGCATTTGTCGGCAATCCACGCTCATCAAAACGGCATCATTGATTCGTCGTTCAATTGTTCGGATCGTAAACCTGATTGCCCGATAGTTCGATTCATGATGGATTTTGATTCGGCGCGGCTTATTGGGTACACTTCAAATTTACGCCGAAGCGTTTGGATTTGCGAACGTAAAGCAAGGACGGAACCATGCGATTCAACGGAGCCGGGCTTGCAAGGTTTCTCAGATGGAAGATCAACCGTCCCGGCCCGCTGATCGCCGCCGTTATTGGATGTGGCGCGGTCGTTGCTCGGTCGATTGGTGCGCGGTCGATGCGGATGCTCGAACGCTTGCTCGGCCCACACACTTGCTCGGGCGCACATGCTTGCTCGGTCGGATTGCTTGCTCGGTCGGATTGCTTGCTCGGTCGGATTGCTTGCTCGGTCGCATGTTGCTCTGTCTTGCTTCGTTCAACTACAATGGCGTTTTGGCATTCGCCGAACTGGAGAATCAATCGACGGTTCCCCCAACTACCATCCAATAACCATGCGATGATGACGGAGCGGCGGCATCGTTTTTCGATGTGGTTCGTCACAGTTCGCCGCCCGCATATCGCTCCCGTTATCCCAATCGACCATTTCCTTCTCCACAATCAGTTTGGTGTCCCCACATGAGCTTGGATGTTCGGTTTTCAACCGCTGAATCGACGATGGGCACGAAAGCCACCGTTCGTGAGCAATTTCTTTCGGCGTGCGAACAGATTATTGGTGCGCCGATTCCTCGTCAGGGCCCAACCGAAGTGGTGATCGACGATGCTTT
>NZ_JBFHFD010000731.1:0-4073 GCF_041583735.1 Novipirellula sp. | reverse complement strand
TCTTGGCTTTGGGATAGACGATCAACTTGTATTTGTCGGTGCGAATGCTCCGCTGCAGATTTAAGTAGCATCCGTAGATCTCGTCGAGCGAACCCGTCTCACCTGCGAGCATTGGCAGTACCGAATGGAACTCGACATATTCGGGTTTCGGGGCGCCTGCCAATTCGAGTGTCGTTGGCATCACGTCTTGCAAGTAAATCGGCTGCTCGATTTTCGCGTTCGGTTTGACTCCGGGGCCGACGGCGATAAAAGGCACGCGAACGCTGTGGTCGTACATGTTTTGTTTGCCGAACAATCCATGTTGGCCAACGGCGAGTCCGTGGTCGGCGGTAAAGAATATCCAAGTGTTGTCGGCTTTGCCCGACGCTTCGACCGCTCTCAGGATTCGTCCAATTTGGTCATCCATGTGAGTGATCAGCGCGAAGTATTCGCCGCGATGGACTTGCACTGCGTGCTTGGTACGAGGGAACGGTCCCAAACGCTCGTCACGCAATCCCTTGCCGCAACCAATCGATTCCGCGTAGGGATAGATCGGTTGAAAGTTTTTTGGGACGGTCACAGAATCACTGGGGTAACGATCGACGTATTCTTGGGGCGATTGGCGAGGGTCGTGCGGCGCGTTGAAGGCGAGGTACATGAAGAACGGATCATCTTGCGATGCTGCATCGCTGAGGAAATCTTCGGCATGGTTCGCAACCACTTCGCTCCAGTGGGTGCCGCCTTGCCAAAATCCGCCAAACTTTGGATCCGACGGGGACCAGGGATCGCTGCCGTCGGCGGCGGGTCGGTTGTAGCCGGCGGGTGTGTCTTTGGGCATGCCTGGGCGGATGTCTCGTGCAACGTCAAACGACTTTTCGGCACTCGCGGTACAGTGCCATTTGCCGGTCATGTAGGTGTGGTAGCCAGCGGACTTCATCAGCTCGCTCCACCATCGTCCCTCTTTGCGTTCGCTTTCGCTCGTTTTGTAGATTGCGTTTGCATTCCAAACGTAGCGTCCCGAGTTCAGCATCGTGCGGCTGGCGACACAAACCGCTCCACTCCACGACCCCATGTTGTAGGCGTGCGTGAATGTCGTCCCGCGTCGTGCCAAGGCGTCGAGATGAGGAGTTTGGATCTCGGAATTGCCCAATCCGGCAACCGTGTCAAAGCACATGTCGTCCGCGAAGATAAAAACAATATTGGGTTTTTCTGCTGCCGAAGCCGCTGCGGTGAGGACCGTTGCAGTAGCGAGAGCAAGCACAAAACCTGCGAGTGGACGGGGCAGCATGGGGTGAAGTCTCATTTTGGAATTTTATTCGTACTGAAAGAAATCAAGGCTTACGCGCTGTTAAAGTGGAAACATTCCCCCCAAAGCAGCCGGATAGGGCGTTTCGAAAGCAAACTTGACGCGTCATTCTAGCCCAATGAATCCCAATTTTGCAGCTCCGCGGCAGGGAAATTGCGTCTTTGGCATGATTCCGACGAGGGCGAAGCATGAAAAACCGTTCTTTCGGAGGTTCAATCCTCGGCGGCTTGCGCTTAAACTACATGATGTCGACTGTCTCTCTACTAAGAACGTCCCTGTATGCGAGTGAGGAACACATCATCTTATTGAATTAGCCACTAGGTCGTCGTGGTTCGCTTGTGATCTTACATCCTTGCTTGTGAACCCATTTCATGGTTGCCCGTCTATTCACCGTGCTGGCAACCACTCCAAAAAGCATCTACGCGACACGAAAGGTGACGAATGAACGGATATGGTGCGTTTAGCGACGACTTTTACTTGAACATGGTTCTAACGACCGAGATGGATTTGCCCAAAGGTCGTGAATCGATCCTCCATTTCTTTGAACAAATCCGCCGCCGTTACCCGAAGATGCAAAACTTCTACGGCCGCGAGAAAAATGAGTTTGTCTTAGAGGAAGAAAAAGAGGCGGGAGCGTATCGCTGGGTTTCGACTGAGTTAAAACGAGTGAACTCGGGAGTCGTAAATCCCGAATCCGCCGAGGCGATCGACGATCTGCATCGCAGCGTGCTGGAGTTGATCCCCTACGAATTATCGGCCAGCCCGCTGGATTGCGAATCGCTGAGTGTGATGTTCGGTTTCGATTTTGCATACCGCGGCAACCACAACGATATTTTGTCGGAAGTCGTTGGAGTGGCGCCGGGACTGCAAGGGTTCATGAATCTGCCCTTCGGGAAAGTGTTATCGCATGAACCGGCAATCCAATTTGCGTTGGACGAAGAGTGTCGAACGCAGTGCCGGATCAGTTTTGAATCGCGGACCAACGCTTACCAAGTTCGCACGGGCGATTACAGCGAGGATCCGATCAGCGTTTATTTGACGGTTCGCCGTTACGATAGCCTTGGACCGGATGAAACGTATGTGCAAGAATACGATCGGCTGGTTGCACTGGGGCGAGATTTGATCGACGAATATTTGGTGGCAAGCGTGCTGAAGCCGCTGCAAGATGCGATTTCGTTACGGTAACACGCCGCGAGCGATCGAGCTGACAAAAACGAGGACACGAGCTCAAAAAACGAGGACATCGATGCCTCATCCTGTTTGCGACAAACTGCAGCAGGGTGAGGCTTTTTTTATGCTGCGCGGTGCTGGGCAGCTTAGGTTTGGCGAATTTCCAGGAAATCGCCACTGGAAAGAAGAATTCGCTTCGTGAGGGATCGTAGTGGCAACAGCCCATCGGGTGGACTAAGATTAGCCCCGACAACATGCCTATCCAGCGTAGTCCACAGACTTGCGTTCCCCGATTTTTCTTGCTGCAACGAGGATGTGCCCCTATGAGCCGTCGAACCACGCGTAGAAACGTAAAACGCCGACGCCTTTTTCCCGAAATGCTCGAGGACCGTCGTTTACTTGCGGTCATTGACTTGTTGCCCGTGGTGGGAACCACGACCGAATCCAATGGAACCACGGTGGTGAGCGCAAGTGGCGGTTCGACGATTCGCTTCGAAGCAACGTTGACGGCGGCCGAGCAAGCGGTTCGCGGTTACCAATTGAACTTTGCCGATAGTGATGTGGCGATTGAGATTGACGAGTTTTTCGAGTCTGAAGATTTTCCGGTTTTCATTGACACGATTATCGATCGCGATGCGGGCGATTCGGTGGTCTCGAGTTCGGCGTCCACCGCGATCAGCGTGCCCCCGACTCGCAGCCTGGGAACGTTTGACGTTACCGTTCCTGATGTCGCCGGCGATTATCGCTTGACCCTCAACGCCATCGGTGGCAACGCCGCGCGGCGCACTTTGGTCGTGGACGCGGAAACCAATTCGCTGCCGATCACTGACTATGGCGACGTCATTTTGCGAGTCAGTGATGCGAGTGAAACGGTGGTAAGCACAACGCTCACCACGCAATCGCAGCTTGAGGATGTTGGCACCGTCACCGTGAATGTCTCGCTTTCACAGATTGCCAACGAAGATGTTGTTGTTCCATTTACGTTGTCAGGAACGGCGACCGAGGATGTTGACTTCACCGTGGACGCGTCGCCGTTGATCATTCCGGCAGGCAACATGTCCGCGGACATCACATTCACGATCAATGATGATTTGTCAGCCGAATCCGCCGAGACGATCATCGTGACCTTGGGCACCCCGACGGGCGCAACGCTGGGATCCCAAAAGACGCACACGGTCAACATTGTCGACGACGATGACAGCACTCCGATCGCCACGCTTGAACTAGCCCAAACGACCATTCAAGAAAACGCGGGTTCAGCGGTGATGACCGTTACGCTTTCCGGAGCGACTGAATTTGATGTGATCATTCCTTATACCGTTTCGGGAAGTGCTTCACGTAACACCGATTTTGTGATCAGCGGCGATTCGATCCTGATCCCCTCGGGGGAAACGAGCGGGACGATTGTCATCGCGGTCACCGATGATTTTGCGTTAGAGAACAATGAAACGGTGATTGTCAAACTTGACCCGCCGTCTAATGCAAAACTTGGCACTCCGAACCGTCAAGTGTTGACGATCATCGACAATGACGAAACCGCTCCTCCCACAGTTAATTTTCGCGCGTCCACATTAACGGTCGGTGAAAACGTGGGCACCATCTCACTGAACGTGATCTT
>NZ_JBFHFD010000730.1:0-4080 GCF_041583735.1 Novipirellula sp. | reverse complement strand
GTGACGGAGCATCAAAAGGTTGATACGTGAAAGTCGGTGGTAGACAATAGCGGGCACGATCATCCACATCTGCCGATTATGATAATCGATTTTGACGCCAAAGCGTTAAACGAACTCATTGCGAAGCCATTTTATGACTGAATCCGAAGACCACGCTACCCCGGACGCTGTGTCCCCCGAGCCCATGTCCCCCGAGCCCATGTCCCCCGAGCCCGTGTCCCCCGAACCCACAGGCCCGTCCAAAGAAGAATTGCGTTTGGCGATGAAGGCGTTTCGAAAACGCCTGAAGCTGACTCGATTGGACGATGAGTCGCGTTTGGGATACGGCCCGATGTCTTCGGGCCAATCCTCGGGCGTGGCCGCGATCACGCCACCCGACTCGTACCCCAAATCGGTTTGGCAAGAATTGGCCAATCAAGGAAAGCTGAAACGCGAAGGCGGCGGTCTGTATTCAATCGTCGGTTCCTAAAGCCCCTTTCCTGTCGTCCCCCACCGACTAACGTCAACTTCCCTCCCTCACTCCCTTCCTGCCTTTTTCTAGAAGTAAACATGAAACGACTTGTTTTAATAATTTCCCTGTGCCTATTTGCAACCGCGAACCTGTTACCCGCCGAAGACCGCGAATCCGCTGATTCGTCCCAAAACGCGGTTCTTTTCGACGGCAAGACTCTGTCAGGTTGGCATACCAAGCCGACGGAATTTGCGTCGCACTGGACCGTCACCGATGGAATGATCATCGGTGACAATCCTGACAAAAAAGGATCGGTGTTGTGGACCGACAAGGACTACACCGACTTTGAATTGTCTGTCGAATTCAAGACCGATTCTCCCGATTACGATTCGGGCGTCTTTTTGCATGGCGAATCGCATCAAGTTCAAATCGGAATTTCACGGTCGTTGAAAGTCGACCTCACTGCATGCATCTACGCGCCGGTGGACAAACAAGGTTCTTATCCGGCGAAATCGGACAAAGTAAAAACCGTTCACAAACCGGGCGAGTGGAATACGTTGCGAATGGTGGTCGATGGCAAACGCATCCAAACATTCCTGAATGATGCACCGTTTGTCGATTACACCGCGATCCGGTTTCCGGAGAAAGGTAAGATCGGACTGCAACTGCACGCGGGTGTCCATCAGAAGATGCTGTTCCGCAATTTCCAAATGACCCCCGTAAAATAAGCCGACACAAACGCGACGTGTAAACGGTTCAGCGGGGCGGGACGATCCGTTTACGGCGACCAAAGTGCTTGCCAACGAATCGTCGGGTCCCGCGCGGTTAAAAATCGGTGTTCGCGATCATCGTTGATTCGCGAGCGCTGTGATGCATCTCGAGGCGACAAGTGAGGGCTGCTGCGTTTTGCCCGCGGCGCTCGCCATAAACGAATGTTTGCAGCGTGAATGCGAATCATCACTTTCTGGCGAAAATAGCAACCAGAAAATCCTTCACCGCGTTTGGACACACGGTTCTAATAAGTTGACGCAAACGGATTGTCGTCGTCGGATTCCACTTCTTCTACTTTCGCGGTCAGCATCACACTGCGCCGCTCGGCGATCCGAGCGGCAAGTCGATCGGCCCGTTTTTGCCGTAGTTGTTCGGCACGTTCTTGGCGTTGGGCAAGCAAGGACTGTTCCCGCTCGATCTGTGATTCTTGTCGCTCACGGTAGGCTCCTTGCTCGTACGTTCGCTGTTGCATGGCCAACATCCGCTGTTGTTGCAATTGAGCCAGTTGCATCTCGTACAACTGCCGTTGTGCTGCGACCGTCTGGATCGCCGCAACCGCGTCGAGCGGTACACCACCACGCGGTGACACGGTTGCGATTCCGCCGCCCGTAGGGCCGCCGCCGCCTCGTCCGCCCGAACATTGTGCTTGGACATCCCCTGCCCAACACGCCGCTGCCATCATGGCTAATGGAATCACGGCCCTTGATACAACTGTCTTGACATGCACTAACATTTCGCTTCTCCCCGAGTAACGTTCCGACATCTGCTGGGAAGCCTCTGCGTCCCTATTAATCAGGGTCGTATCGCGTTGATGATTGTCACGGGGTGATCAAGTCAAGCGACGTTTGTCGCATTTGATCCAACTTGATGTTCTCGGCTGGAGCATTCCCGGTCAACAGCATCGTGGCTTCGCGGTGCAACACGATCGCTTCGACCAAATCGAACCACGGAATGTCAATCGAACGTGTCGGTTGATCACGTAACTGTTGTCCCCAATGGTTCAGGGCATCATCGGCCTTCGATAACGCCTGGAGTGCTTCGTCGGCTTGACCGCTCTGGTGCAACGCGATCGCCAGCGGCGCGTGAACGATATCGCCTCCGGGCCAGTTCGGATCCTCGCTGGCTTCGCGAAGACGATCGACCGCACGCGTAAAATCGTTTGCCCTTAGATGCGTCAACCCAGTCACATACAAACAGACCTCACGAGGCAAAAAATCGCCGGTTGGCGGGCCTCGAAATGGATCTCGCGTTTGACGCGAACTGCCAAACGGCGGTGGTCCGGGAGGCCCAAAGCCACGCCCGTCCGGTGCATCTCTTTGTCCGCGAATTCGATCGTTGTCATCCGCTGGCGAATTCCGCGGCGATCGTCGATCCGGAGGTCGTCCCCCGCCGCCGCGATGCCCTGGAGGTGTTGACGCTTGTGCCAACCAATTTTCAGCGTGGTTGGCAAGCTGGTCGAATGGAATCGACGACGACAGCTCGGACGAAATCACAAGATCGCGAAGCGCCGACCAACGAGGTGTCTCGGTGTCGCTTTGGATGCGATCGAGATCCGTCGCGATCAATTTATCGTAGGCTTGCTGTTTTCCGGTCAATTGAAACAATGCAGGAACGCCCCACCATTGTGGCGAATCGGTCGGTGCTCCTAAATCCAACCCTTTCTTGTAATCCGCCGCAGCTTCGTCCCACAGTTTTAGTCGAATGAAGAACTGAGCTCGTTGAATCCAAGGCAGGTAGTAGCTTGGCTGCATTTCGATCGCGTCGGCGTAATCTTGACGCGCCTCAGGCCACTTCTCGGCATCGGCATGCGCTTGTCCACTCGCTACCAACAGATTGGCTGAGGTCAAACGCTCGGCAAACTGTTCAATTTCGCGTCGCGCCGCGGTGGCTTCATTTTTTGCCTGCACCGCCTGCTGCAACGCTCGGTCTTTCTTATCCCGTTCGTCGATAGCCGCCGACATCTGCCAGAGGCTGGTGACCATCCCGATGATCATCGTCACGGCAACCAAGGATGCTGTGATCAAGGGGACCCGGTTTCGTCGAGCAAATTTACGGATTCGATAACTACGACTCGGCGGACGCGCGGTGATCGGTTCTTGATTCAAATAAAGACGAATATCGCCCGCCATCGCCGCTGCCGATTCATATCGCCGTCGCCGATCCTTCTCGAGTGACTTCATCACAATCCAATCCAAATCGCCTTTGACCGTTGATGTCAGTCGGGTCGGTTCGGTATGCCGAGAAACCGACACCGTGCTCAATCGCTCGCCCATCGTGGTCAATCGCGTGCTCGGTTTGGGCGGTTCCTCTTCGCGAATGATGCGGCGCATCTCGTCATAACCGGCGGAATCGAAACGCGCGCGATCAAACGGGGTCGTGCCGGTCAACAATTCGTATAGCATCACCCCCAGCGAATAGATGTCACTGCGAGTGTCGACATCCAATCCACTCATCTCCGCTTGCTCGGGGCTCATGTACAGCGGAGTGCCGATCATCGAGAAAAAGCGAGTGTAGATCGTCTTGTCGGTCAAGGTTTGACCAATCGCCTTGGCGACGCCAAAATCGATTACCTTTACCACTGGTTTATCATCGTGAAGCGTCACCATCACGTTGCTTGGTTTGATGTCGCGGTGGATCACTCCCTTTTGATGCGCATGCTGAACCGCCGAACACACATCCGTAAACAAACTTAAACGCTCGACGATATTCAATTGATGATTGTCACAGAACTCGGTAATCGGAACACCGCGAACGAGTTCCATCACGAAATAGGGACGAGCATCCTCTGTGACACAGGCGTCAAAGACCTGTGCAATGTTAGGATGGTCCATCCTGGCAACCGCTTGTCGCTCGGCTTC
>NZ_JBFHFD010000729.1:0-4094 GCF_041583735.1 Novipirellula sp. | reverse complement strand
TTTCCTGCCCTGGAATGAAGCCAACGGGAATCGAGCGGTCGATGATGAACATCGCTTGATAGCGTTGATTCTCACCAATGGCCTCATTGTATTCGCGTCCGAGACTATTGATGTTGGTTGGATCGACTTCGAAGAATCCCATCGTCAAGCGGACTAAGAAAACTTGGGAATTGTCCGATGCCAAGTTTGGCATCCGCATCACCGTTTGGTATCGCAAAAACGGATTCCGTCCACGATCCAAATGAGTTGATAACGGCGCTGCTGAAGCTCGACGCACTAATTGCGGATAGGGAGCCGCAGTGATCGTTTCCTCGACACCCGTTGTCGTCATGTTGTAATGGCGACGAAGCAGCGTTCCATCGATCGGATTGCGGCGCAGTCGGGTCTGAGCTGCAGTATCCCCCGTGTCGTCGGAAGGAATTCGCAACGCGGGTGCAAAATTAGCTCGTGGCGAATCTCGGAATACCCCTGCGAACTGAGTCGGTAGCTCAGGGTCGAGATGTTCGGGATCATAGTTGAATGGCCCCATATCCGCACTGCCGCTGGTATCGACTGTTTTGCGAGGAGCTGTGCCTGATGACGACACAGGGTACCCACGGCGACTCTGGATGAAGTCTGAAAACGCCATCTGCCCGGTTCCTGATGCCGAAGTCAGATGTCCCTGCATCAATCCTTGCCAAACCAGCGACTCACTGAGCGTATTTAGGTTGACACGAGCTTGCCGTTGGTTGTCATACGTCATGTTAAACGGCGGTTTCATCATCTCGACCAATCCGGTCGCCGTGACACGCGCCGGGTGGATCATATCGACTTCGCCACGAAACGGCGGCAGCGTGTGAACGAAATCGAAAATGCGGTCGACGTTCGTCCCGTCGCGGGTTGCATCCTGACTATGGAAGAAGTTCAGCAAGTGTCGGAACGGCGCACGCATTTCCGCCGATACGACGGTGGCCGAGTTTGGATAGACCGTGGGATCGCCCGAGGTGATGTTGAACTCTTCGAATAGCCGACCTTGCGAGCACGCCGGCACCATCATCAATTCCATCGGAGAGGCGAACGGTCGGTTCAACCAAGGATGAACGGCAAACGGAACACTCGGCAATCCACGATCATGCCCCGTGATCGCCGTGGCGGCTGCATCGCTCCCCACGGTTGACGCGAACCCCACAAAGCCTGGATTCATGTTGGGGATCGCCGTATTCAAAACGCTCAACGATGATTGTAGGTGGGCATCCGCAGGCACGGTCGAAAAGGCAAAGTAGTCGGCTGCAGCTGCATCCACGCTGATTGCGGGTGTCGGAAAGTCGGTTTCATACGAGTACAAAGCGTTGGAAGCCACCGCGGCACCAGTCGGCGGTTTGGCAAATCCATTTCGTTGACGAGTTCGTTGCGCATAGAGTCCACCGGGCGAGATTTTACTTTCGCGCTCTTCGCCACTGAAAACGGTCAAGTCGATCGGAATCCAATCGACCGTGCGATACGGATTGGTCACAGGATCGTAGGCCAGCGTTGGGTCGGCCAAACGTTGCAAGAAGGCGGAACAGTATTCAGGTCGCGTTCCCAATGCAGGTTCCGCTCCGGTTGAATCGATAGGTACCCGCCCGATCCCGATATCCAGTGGAGTATCACGTGCGGTATTGCTCGGGGCGCTAAAGTCAAAGTAGGCATCGGTGCGTGGGAAGTCAGGACCACCGACCGAGTCCGAGTCGACGGTGCCGTTATATTGCAACGTAGGTTCGGGATAGAAATTGCCGCCATTGGGCAGCGGTTCCGATACGTTCAGCCCAACGATGTCCTCATCAAACACATCGGTGGCCGCCGTCCAAGTCGATGGCGTTGGCCCCCAATTGGTTGGACGCGGCGCCCCGATCACAAGTGCTTTCGCGTTGCTAAAGGCATCCGCCGCTCCGCCCATCGAAGGAGTGATTTGGGTCCCATCGTGCCGTGCCTGCAGCAACCCTTGCGTGGTATCGACCGACAATCGTTGGTTGCTCGGAAGCCCAGGGAATGTGCCCGACGATTCCTTAGAACCAAATCGGGTGACTAAACGTGGAGCCAAACACAAGTACTGGCCCGCTTCCAGCAATTTGTTCGCATTGGCGGCTGCCAATGCGCCAGTGGTGGGGGCGAAAAACACTTGCTGCGCGGTCATATCCGAAATCAAGTTGTCATCGATCATCGACTTGACCTCTGTCAATGCTCCGCCGGGGTTGGCCGGAGCATCACCATAGTTTTGAAACAAGATAAAGCGGTCGTAACTTAATGCCCCCGCAGTGGTGTCGAGTTCATCGGGGTATTCAATTTGAAACGAGGTCGTGTCGGGTTTCGTCGTTCGCAATGTCGACGGATTCTCGTCTTGCTTGGCTGCCGGTACGGCTGCGGAAGCATCGTGACGCTCGGTGATTGCAATTCGCCATACCGGGGCTCCCGGCGCGGTGCCACGAGGCGGTGCGGTACGAGCCAGATCGAGTGACGAGGACGCGTTGGCCGCGGTTGTATAGAGCTCTTGAGGTGCCCCCGGAAGCGTTGTTTGATCTCCTAGCACCGTAGCCGAAGTCGGAGGCGTATTGACCGTCGGACGAGGGCAATAAAGTTCGAGCACCAAGCTACCTTGTGGGATTCGGACCTGATCCGAGTTGGGGTCTGGGTTGGTGGTGTCGTCCTTAGTCGTCCCGGGGCCATTATCATGATCGGTATCTCGCAATCGCACGTCGTGCGAGGCGAAGGACTCGCTAAAGACGAGTTCAGGGGACTCGACTCCCCAAACGACACCGCGTCGGACTTGGTCTTCACCGGCTTCATCAACCGCCCCATCTCCATCATTATCAATTCCGTCACTGAGATTGGATGCTTTTGTATCGACCGTCGAGATGTCCCCATCGACATCCCATCCATTAAGTGGATCTTCGTCATATTCAAACGCGGTCATAATCGAGTCGGGGTCGCGGTAATCGACGACATTCACTGCCCATTGTGCAATCCGGCGGGCCTTGTAGCCTGGCAGTGCTGCATCATTGCTGTCAGGAAAATCGGCAGCACCGTCGGTCAGCACCATCATCATTACATACAGATGGCGGGCTAGAAGTTGCCGTCCATTGACGGTTGAGGGCTCATTAAAGTTGTAATCCGGCGTTTGTCCTTGAAACGCCGTCGGCACGGTTCCCGAGCCCCCATTGGCGACGCTAAATGCCTCTGTCTCGGCTACCACTTCTGCAGGTTCGTCAATGATATTGTTGCCGTTGTCATCAACTCCGTTTCCGAGCGATCGATTAACGTCGATTTTGCGTCCGAGCCGGAGCTCAGGTGCGACCAAACGGTTGACTTCCAATTCGCTGAGCGTCGATGGAAACAGGCTCAACAACGATTCATACAGTGAATCGCCATCGGTGGCATTGGTAAACGAAATCGGCGGTGGTGTATCGTCCGATTTGGAATGAGTGGTGATGGCGCGGGCCAAGCCTGGATTGGCTGCCAACAGCGGTCCAATCACACCTCGCAATCGCGCCGGCAACATTTCGATGTCGAACTCGTTCGCTCGCAAGATCGCCTCGAGTTCATCCGCCGTTAGCATCAAGTCACCCGACAAACGTCCCGATGGATCACTTTCGTACGGATCATTGATCGATTCGTTGGTCAGTTCATTGTGATTGGTCGTTGTGGTGTCATCGGCGCGGACCTGAGTTCCCGAGCCTCCCGCGACCAGATGGCCTGACAATCCGATTCCCACACCGCCTCGGCCGAAAGGATCGGTCGAGTAACCATAGCCGCCGGCTGCGGTGTGCATCGGAGGCCGGTTGCCCGTTCGCAATAAGTCCAAGGCATCATTGGTATCAGCACCGGGGGTCGGGTTGCTGACTGCGGAAGCCATCGATGGATTGCGATAGCGAGAATTCACTAATGCATCCAGTCCGGTGATCGGCAACGCAGTCTCGGCGGGACCATACCCAAGCCCTCGAAACGCAGCTTGCGCGGCCCCTGTGTAGTCGCCCGCCCACCTCGGGGCCGATGACGAAACGCCCAGCATCGTTGCCGATGTGTACGACGAATTGTGATGTGCATTGACATTCAATCGTCCCGACAGATCCTCGATCATC
>NZ_JBFHFD010000728.1:0-4096 GCF_041583735.1 Novipirellula sp. | reverse complement strand
ATCACATGTTCGACTTCGCTGGTGCCGATTCCGAACGCCAAAGCGCCGAATGCACCGTGAGTCGCAGTGTGGCTGTCGCCGCACACGATCGTCATGCCGGGTTGGGTGTAGCCGTTTTCAGGGCCGATGACGTGCACAATGCCTTGGCGAACATCATCGATGTCAAACAGCGTGACGCCGAATTCTTTGCAGTTTTCTCGTAGCGTTTCGATCTGTTTGCGGCTGATCGGGTCGGCGATCGGCAAACTACGGTCGCTGGTAGGAACGTTATGGTCCGGAGTCGCGATCGTTCGCTCGGGGCGTCGGATTGGGCGATTCGCCAAACGCAGCCCCTCGAAGGCTTGCGGGCTCGTTACCTCGTGAACTAGGTGCAAATCGACGTACAGGATCGCGGGGCCCGATTCGTTTTGATAGACGACGTGCTCGTCCCAGATTTTGTCGAGCATAGTCCGGGGGGTGGACGATTTTCCCGTAGACGATTGAGTTTGAGACATTTTGGGCGTGAGAAAGCAGATGGAAGGGGAGCAGAATTACTATGTTTACTGTCAACTGTAAACGCGAAACTGTCAACGCCTAGCGAATTTTCGCCCTCTCCATGTCCCTCCCACGCTCACTTAACCCAACTTCCCTATTCCCCCAAAAAGGTGTCCGACACCTTTTTTGAGCCGAGCCATTCGAAAACCGCTTGCGAGGCGAGACGTTCGCGGCGGAGTCGTTCGGCAGCGTCGTCGCTGGCAATCATCGAGGCAAAATTCAGCGATTGAGGGGCGATCGCGATCGGTTCGTATTGCTCGAATGCCTGCATCCGCTCGAATCCGCGTGCGATCCGGGTCGCACCGTCGCTGCCCGTCCATTGCAAACGGTCACTCGTTTGGTCCCATTGGCTGTTGGCGTCGTCGGCATAAATGTTCACCGTGTCATGCCCCGCGCCGCTGGCGTAAGCGTCGACCGAGTCAAAACCCCGTGCACTGACCTGGTAACCCGGCCCGCTGATGATCGATCGGCTCGACGAAACACTCATCGTGTCGTCGCCATCGGAGTCGTAAAGCGTCGCGGTGTCGTTGCCACCCGCGGTGGCATAGGCGTAGACCCGTTCGAAACCGTAAGCGGCTTGGAACGATGTTTCGCTGCGAAGGCTGGTGAATTGAGGCCGGACGGCGAGCAGATCATCCCCGGCCGAGTCGTTCAAAAATGCTTGGTCTTCACCGCCCCCGGTGGCATGCACATAGGTTCGCGAAACCTGGTTGATTTCGAATTGAAAACCGACTCCCGATAGCACCGTTTTGTCGGGACTTGTTCGAAGCGTGTCGTCGCCGCTGGAATCGTACAGCGTCGCGCGGTCCGATCCGCCTCCGCCATCAAACACGACCGACTCGACACCGCGAAACTCAATTTCAAAGGTGTTGGTCGACAATCGGCTCGCTTCGCTGCTGGTCGACGGATGCATCACCAATCGCTCGGCTTCGCTTGAGCCAATGATGTGCAGCGAATCCGCTCCCGCGCCGACATCGATCACGATCGGCGTGGTCAACGAATCGGCTGCGTCAAAGCGATAAACGTTGCCACCGCTGCGAAGTTCGATTCCATCGGTCAAATCGAGCACAAACGATTCGTTGTCACTCGTTCCGGTGAAGTGAGTCCGGTTGAACTCGGTTTGTTCACCTTGCTCCGTTGTATCGTCTTCGGGTTCGACAGGGTCCGTCGGATCAGTTGCAGCGGCACCGATCGCAGCCTGCAAATCGATGACGCTGTACGATGCCCCGGTTACGGAGTCGATTCGGGTTACGGTCGAGTCTCGTAATCTCGCCAAAATGGCGTCCGGAGTGGGATTGACTCCTTCGTCGATCATCGATTGACGCACCAGCATCGAGGCCGCTGCGATTTGGGGGGTCGCCATGCTGGTTCCGTTCAGCGATGCAAAATCGTTGACCTTGCCGTCCCAGCCATAGACGTGATCGGGAACCGAACTGCGGACCGATTCGCCACTGGTCGCTAGCAAACCATCGTCCCGCTGTGAAAACGAACTGAGTTCGCCGAGATCGTCCACCGAGCCCACGGCGATCACCGCATCGCTGGCCGCCGGGTACATTAAACTTGTATCGGTGACCGAGTTGCCGAAGAAGTTACCCGCGGCGGCAAACACCAAAATGCCGTCTTCGCGAAGCAATTGTAAGTCGTCCTCGAGGATCGACATCGCGTCGGCAAGGTTGTCGGCGTTCAAAGCCGCTCCGACCGACAAGTTGACGGTTGTGATGGGCGACTCAAACGCGTTTCGATTTTCGTGCACCCATTTGAGTGAGTCTTCGATCCAGTTCAATTGGCCCATTCCCGCATCGTCAAAGACACGCAGCGCGACGATATCCGCACCGGGGGCGACCCCTGAAAACGAGTCGGATTGTCCCGCCAACAGTCCGGCAACATGCGTCCCATGGAAACCGGCGGGGCCATCGTCGTAGGGATTGGCGTCGTTTTCGGCAAAATCCCAGCCTCCGACGACGCGGTATCCGGGGCCGAATCCACCCCCAAGAGCGACGTGATCCCAAGCGACACCGCTATCAATCACGGCGACAGTTTGACCGCTGCCATTGAGAACGAGGTCTCCTGTGCCCAATTGGTTGCGGATCGCTGCCGCTTGTTCGATCAAGTTGGGGGTGGCCAGATCAGCGTCGGTCACCTGTGAATCATGTTCGAGTTCCGGTTGTGACGAAAAGTCAGAATTGACGCTCGACGTCGCATCCAGGGGGTCGTCAGACAATCCGATACTGAGTGCTTCGAGCAACAGATCGCTGGGCAGACTTGCCGACAGCGCCAGTCGTTCTTCACACCGTTCGATGACATCCGCGTCACCGATATCTTGATTGTGATCCGAGATTTTCATGGAGTTTGACGGCCAAAGGGACGGGGGAGGCAAAAGGATTTGCGGAAGGCTGCTAGTACAGAAACCCTAGGACGCAAACTCACCCACCATCGCTGCAACCGGACTTCTTGGGTCACAGATCGACTTGCGAGGTCAATTTCGCCGACACAATAAGAGAAGTCGTTACATCTGCACTCCGCGAACGCTCGATCCTTCACGAGGCTGTCGTCCGATGCCACTGCGTAAACTATGGAATTCCCTCTGTGGTCGAACCCACGGAGCCACCGAAAATACCGTCGCTGCGGATTCCGCTGCAGCGACACAGCGTGAAACACCGCAACGCAGCCCCGCAGCTAGCACGCCCAAAGCGGCAGCAGCGTCGGCATCCCCCAGTGCGGCCAAACGTAGCGAGCTCAAACGTAGCGAGCCCGCGATGCCCGTCGCGGCGAAGCCCGCCGCGGCCCCGGCCGCAGCGGCCGCACCCGCCGCGAAACCCGCGCGAGGGATCCTGGGTTTCGGCAGCCGGAGTGTCGAACCGGCGCTCTGCAAACTGCTCAAACCACTCAAGATCGGCTCGCTATTGGAAGTCGGCGTCGATGACGGCGCTCGCGCCTTGGCGATCGTGGCGACCGTGCATGCGTCCAATCCCGAGACAAAGCTGCGATATTGCGCAATCGATGCTTTCGAGATGGGCGAAGGGCCCGTGACGCTGATGCAATTCCATCAACGGGTACGCGCCGAAGGGGTCAGTCCTCAAATCTTCCCCGATTCGATTGATCAAGGGCTGATTCGAGTCTGTCATACGATCGGACGCGTCGACGTCGTGGTCATCGGGGTGGCTACCGAAAAGTGGCAAAATCCAAACACGATCGCGATGCTACGCCGCGTCTGTCATCCCGAAACGATCGTGTTCTACAGCGAGAATGGTAAATGGGAGCGGTTTGCCGATACAGCCGCCCCCGCGATTCGCAAAGCGGCTTAGCGAAAAGAGGGGCCAGCGCGAAAAGAGGCGATGGGATGGAAGCCGTCCTCACGTCCCAAAATCCGAAACGCTTGCCCCGTTTCGTTACGGTAAAGCGTGCTCGCCGCGACCGCTTGGTAACCTATCTCGGACAACTTGCTGGACACCAACATGGGGGCAGTTGATTTCGCCATGATGGGGTGTTAAGTTGCCTTGTGATTGCCTAAAGGTTGTCAGCGGCACCTTTTGCCCCGTCGGCACATTTTGACTTTCCATTT
>NZ_JBFHFD010000727.1:0-4106 GCF_041583735.1 Novipirellula sp. | reverse complement strand
ACCGAGGTCTGGGTGCCGGCAACCAAGGCAACCGATCGAAAATCCATCATCGCCAAGATCCGTGGCATCCAAGCCGATGGCAATACGGCGTTGTTCGCCGGTGTCAGCAAAGGAGCCGCTGAGGTGCGGAAGTTCCTCGGAGCCGATTCGGTCAATCGTGTGATCCTATTGTCCGATGGGATTGCCAACGTCGGTCCCAAAAGTCCTCGTGAATTGGAACGACTCGGTGCATCGCTTGTCAAAGAAGGGATCAGCGTCAGTACGCTGGGACTGGGGCTGGGGTACAACGAAGACTTGATGAGCAAATTGGCCAGCGCGGGAAGTGGCAACCATATCTTTGTCGAATCCGCCGATGATCTTATTGCAGTGTTTAACAGCGAGTTCAAAGATCTGATGAGTGTCGTCGCGTGTGACTTCGAAATCGTGGCCACCGTGGCCTCGGGCGTCCGTCCCGTTCGCGTCTTGGGAACCCCAGCTGATATCACGGGCAACACGATCCATATTCCGTTGGCACAATTATACTCGCGACAAGAACGCTACTTTGTTTTAGAAGTCGAGGTGGATGCGGGAGAATCGGGGCAGTCACGACCGCTCGTCGATGTCTCGGTGAAGTACCAAAACATGACCTCCGAAACGATGGACAAATTGACAAGCAGTATCGCGGTCCGTTTCAGCGCCGAATCCGCCGAAGTTCAACGTGATCGCGATCTGGAAACTTATGCTTATTGTGCGGTTCAAATCGCAAACGAAAACAATATCCGAGCTACGGCACTGCGAGATGCGGGACAGGTCGACGATGCAAAGAAATTACTTAACCACAACACAAAAATGCTGCTTCAGTGCGCGGCGGAGTGCAAAACAAATAACGTCGATTTCGTGGTCCCCGAACTGGAAAAAAATATTGAGGTGAATCGGTATCAAGCGTTGAATGTTGATAATAACCGCGACTGGGCGCGAAACCGCAAAGTCATGCGTGGTTACCAGAACGAGATCCAGTCGCAGCAATCCTACTCGGTCGAAGTGCCGAAGTAGCGAGTCACGCCGTTGGGGAGATCGAGTTTCGACTAGAATGCAGTCACGTTGCTCGGCAGTTCACGGCAACCGCTTCCCGCTTTCCAGATATTCATGACGCACCGGCTTCTGTTTGCACTGATCGTTCTGATCGCCGCGCCGCTGGTGCTGCTGGGGTGGGGATCGTCGTCACTGCTTCGCCACCAACGCGAAGCCGCTCAGCAGCAACTCACTTCCGTGCTGCAATCCCGCTTACTTGAAATTGATCAATCGCTTGCTGAAGTGCTTGCAGGACATGCCCGACGGATCAGCGAAAAACTTGATCGACCCGGCAATCCGATCCGTAATTTCGAGGATCTCACGCGGCACGATCCGGTCGTTCGCCAGTGCTTTTTTGCCAACGCCAAAGGAGTGATTGTTTATCCACCCAAGCCGGTTGCCGACGATCCCGAGGCGATTGCAATCTACGCCGCTTTGCCGGCAATCATCGCAAGCAATCCTGATCTTGAAACTGGCGAGCGTTCACGGTCAATCGATGAAACGTCGTCCAAGAAACAGCAAATGCGATCGGAATCGGCGGCTTCCAAGTCCGCCAGCAAGCCCACCGCGACGACAATTCGGTGGCAGGTATGGTACATGGACGAGGGCAGTCAATTAATTTTGTGGCTGCTGAAAAGTAACGGGGATTCGATAGGAGTGTTGTTAGAGCGTGCGCGTTGGGTGTCTGAGTTGATTGCGGCACTGCCAGACGCCAAGTCGGTTGCGGTACCCGGTGCTCGTGAGCCATCGGGGCCCCAGAGACAATCGGATTCATTCAGTTGTACCTCGCTTGTCGACGAGGCGGGCCAACTCGTCTATCGCTGGGGTAGCGATCTTGAAACCACCGACGATCCGATTGCAACCGTGCCGTTGTCGCCGCCGCTATCGAGTTGGCAACTGCAATACAACAACGCGACTCCGTTGGTGGCTCATTCGGGGTCGCTTGCAACGATCCTGTCGATCTCGGGATTGGCGGTCATGCTGTTGGCGCTCGGGACGTATGTGATGAGCAGTGTCCAGCGTCAGATGCATGTTGCACGCAGTCGCGTCAGCTTTGCGGGGCAAGTGTCACACGAACTGCGAACTCCGTTGACGAATATTCGTTTGTATGCCGAGTTGGCTGAGTCTGATTTGCAAAGCGTGCCCGAGGGGCACACACGGGAATCAATCGAGCGACGGTTGAGTGTGATCGACAGCGAGAGTCGGCGGTTGGGACGCTTGGTTTCCGGCGTCTTGGAAATGGTGCGAGACGAACGAAATGTTCACGCACTGTCCCGCAAACCTACCGACGTTGACGAAGTGATCGATCAAACATTGGCCCAGTTCGCCCCCCGTTTTGACACGTTGGGGATCGAGGTGCAGCGGGATGCACGCGTCGCAGAACGGCTGAGCGTTGATCCTGATGTTTTGGAAATGGTGCTGGTAAACCTGCTCAGCAACGTCGAGAAATACGCAGCCAAGGGCAAATTCGTTCGTGTCGCTTCCTGGCGTGATGGAGATGAGTTGGTGGTGACGGTAGCGGATCGAGGGCCTGGGATCCCGCGTCGCTATCATCGCAAGATCTTCCGCCCCTTCTTTCGACTGGACGATTCGATTCATGCTCCCAGCGGGACGGGAATTGGTTTGGCGATCGCCAAGCTTGCCGCTCAGCGGCACTCTGGACGTTTGTCAATCGCCAACGCCGACGTTGGAACTGAATTTGAGTTGAGAGTCGCGGTCGATGTGAGCCGCTCCGGTAGCACCGGAGCTTGATTGTTTCTTTGCCCTCCAACGCACTGCCGTCAGCAAGCCGATGCAACTGAAAATCTTGATTGCCGAGGATGATCCTCATACCCGCGCTGCGCTTGCGGAAATCTTGCGGTCCGAAGGGCACTCGGTCGCCGAAGCCGCCGATGGCCACCAGGCAAAATGCTTGTTCGATCGCGACCGGCCGCAATTCGCTTGCTTGGATGTAATGATGCCTGGGCTAAGTGGGTATGACCTTTGTCGTCATTTCCGCAGCCTCGATCCCACCATGCCGATCTTGTTTATCACCGCCAAGGCCGAAGAGATTGACAAGGTGGTGGGACTTGAATTGGGCGCCGATGACTACATCGCCAAGCCCTTTGGCGCCAAAGAAGTCGTAGCGAGAATCCGAGCGATTGCGCGGCGAAGTATTCGAGGGTTCGAGTTGACTGCCAATCCTGTTTCTCTTCCCGAGTCTGATTTCCGCATGGGGACACTTCGCGTGATGCCTAAGAAATTGCGTGCGATGCGAGATAGGACGACGATTGAATTAACGCTTCGCGAACTGCGGATTCTACAACTGCTCGCCAGCAAACCGGGCGAAGTGGTGGATCGTGACGAGCTTTTCCGCATCGCTTGGCAAGAGACGCATCCGCTCAACACGCGAACGCTCGATCAAACCATCAGCCAATTGCGAAAGCGGATTGAAACGGATCCAAAACATCCGCAAATTATTCAAACCGTCTACGGCGTGGGCTATCGGTTCGATCCCTAAGCACACGTTCCAATGTGACTTTGCCCCTTTCGAATCGACTGAAAGGACGTGGGGCCTCCGGTGGACCAGCAAAACAAAGAAGGCTGGATCCTTCTGCGGTATCCGATCTTCCTGCCCCGATCATCTTCCTGCCCAAGCCAATCACCAACGATGTCCTTGGTCATACACCGCGGCTGCTTCGTCGTTTCTTGATTCGACCGTACTGAATCAGCGCCGTCAAAGCGGTGGGCAGAAACATGGAAATGGGCAGGAAAATAAAGAAGGCTGGATCCATCTGCGGTATCCGATCTTCCTGCCCCTTACATCTTCCTGCCCAAGCCAATCACCAACGATGCCCTTGGTAATACACCGCTGCTGCTTCGTCGTTTCTTGATTCGACCGTACTGAATCCGCGCCGTCAAAGCGGCGGGCAGGAATATGGAAATGGGCAGGAAAATAAAGAAGGCTGGATCCATCTGCGGTATTCGATCTTTCTGCCCCGATCATCTTCCTGCCCAAGCCAATCACCAACGATGGCCTTGGTAATACACCGCGGCTGCTTCGTCGTTTCTTGATT
>NZ_JBFHFD010000726.1:0-4107 GCF_041583735.1 Novipirellula sp. | reverse complement strand
ATGGGGTTCGAGGTGACGCTCCGGCCTTTCCAGACAGCCTGAACGACGTCACGTCACCTAAACACAAATAATCCACAAGCCGATATTTAAGGCCTTGTCCATAAGAGCCATCGCTATCGGTCTGCCCGCACCCAGCAAATTACCGGATGCCGTTTTCGGAGCAGCGTGTCTACAAAACGCAAATGTAGTAATTTGCCACCTTGAAATGCGTCACAGCGCTGCCCTTTGGAGAGGGCGTGCCGCTGGCACAATGAATCATCACCTTGCGGTGTTATTGAGTGAGCCGGGCTAACTCTTCGCGAAGCGATTCCTGTAATCCTGAGGTAAAACCGACATGGACAGCTTGAATGTCTCCTTGCCGATCGATCACGACCAAGTGCGGGATGCTTGCCACGCCGAACGCGGACGACTGCTGATTCGTATCGAGCACCGCCTCGACATTCACATCGATTCGGTCCAGGGTCGCATGAATTTTCTTGACGTCGGACTCGTTCGTGACCGCTAGCAACCTCACATCTTGATCCGAAAACTCATCGACAATCTCAGCTACAACCGGCAGTTCTCTTAGACAAGGACCGCACCATGTGGCCCAAAAGTCAAGTACAACCACCTTGCCGCGGTAATCCGCCAACTGCTGCGACTGGCCGCTGAGCGTCTGCATCTGCAACTCGGGTGCTTGTCGCCCAATCCAACTACCCCCCTTTGGGAATTCGAAAGCGATTTGCTGATAACCATGTCTCGACGGCAACTCAAACGTCTTGTCCGGAAGGATGGGATTGAGAGCCCAGTCGGTGTAGGTCATCGCAAAATCGCTTAGCGAAACTTTGCGAAGCAGCGCAGGTCCATCGGCGTCGATCCACAGATGCAGCTTGTTTTCGTCTGGCTCTGAGTCGGGGTCTGAATCCGGGTCTGCCGGCTTCGCCTCACGTGACGCGACAGAACCTGCAGCTGCTTTCAAACGACACACCCTACCGCTACACACTAAATGCTCGGTTCTTCGGCCCTCGATGTCTTCGCTTCCCATCCACTTCACGGTACCCCATCCGCGGCTACCTAAAAATTCAGCGACATTATCGGTAAAGGGCAGCAACGCCATCAGTTCCAACTCAGGAAAAGCATGAGTGGGAGGCGAAAGCGAAAGTTGGTCGATGTGACGCAGAACCGTGTCGAGGCTGTCGGGGGCAGCACCCTCAAGATAGTATCTCTGACTTCCCGATAGAGACTGGTCGAGATCGTGCTCGCAATTGACACGGAACCGGTCTCCGTTACAGACAAACACAAGTCCCCCCACCCAGTTTTCATAACGAAGCACAAGTTGATTGGGCCGGATGCCGGCGATCAACGATGGGATCGGAGCGAATCCAGACATCTCGCGGGTGTAATGCCGTGTTTGGCGGACGCGAAACGACTGAGTGGTATGCGCCAATTGCTGAAGCGATTCCAAAACGGTCTGCGCATCGGCTTCCGCATCCCCCGTCGGCTGCAATGGTTGCCGAACCGCTTCCACCTCGCGTTCCAACGGCAGCTTTCCTGAGAGATGTCCGATCGGAATCAGCGGAACCGCACTCGGATGCTCGCGATTGAAGACGAAAACCCCACCGGCAATAAGTCCAAAACAAGCAGTACCGACCGCCATCCAACGTTTTGATTTGTGCGACATCAAATTACGTCCCGTCGTGGCTGGAATGATTCAGTTACGAAAGCCGGAATGACCACCATCTCGAAGATCGAACGGAATAAAACGAACGCCATTCCGATCGTGGTAAAGTCTGCCCTCTCTGTAAATAGTCTGCCGACAACTCCTAATCACGCGGCCTTTTTTCCCTTTCCACGCAAACAACGGTAAATTTGATTGCCAGCGATGCGGAGAGAAAGGTTACTAGACGCTAAGGAACCAACTGAACCTGCATTTCAGGCCTCGCCGCTTGCAAAGCCCGAATTTCGTGTCGATCCACTCGAGTGTCGACGAGCAGCACCGTCTTCAGGTTCGACATTTTATGCAACGGCCGAAGCGAATCAATTCTTTCGGCGTGGACCGTGAGCCGTGTCAGTCGCGAGAGTCGAGAAACGGGAGTCAAATCGAGCGGCAATTCAGAACCGACGTCCAGCGTCTTAAGAGAACGGAGCATGGCAATCCGCTCTAAGCTACCAAGTTGGGGATCATAAACGAGTACTTCTTCCACATCGTGCGCGTAGTGCGGCCCCAAAAACTGCTCAATGATGCCACTCGGGACAGCGTTAGACGGGTCAACGAACCCGAGACTCTGGTCCTGTGAATCGTAACGCCATACCCCGGTGTGCAGCCCGCTAAGCCACGCGACCGCACTTCGCTGCTGAGTCGCCTTGTGATGCACCGATGCAAACCATGCGGAAAACAGCGTAACGACAACAAGAAGGGTTGAAAGCGAGAATCTCATGAATGCTCACCTACACGTCAAAAACAGGGCAACTTCAGTCCGATAACGGCGGAATTCACGTGGTGGCAGAAGCGGGTCATCCTCTAGTTATCCCACCGGTTCGGGTTCATCATGAATGAATCGAGACAGACGGTCACCAAGCCAGACCCGAAAGACTTCTGTGGTGGGAGGACAGTGCTTGCAGTCATGGATCAGCTCGGTTTTAACATCTGGAACAAGCCGCCTCACGCGATCCAGCACCAGTGACCCAGGAAACGAGATATCATCGGTGCCTGCGATCACAAGTGTCGGCATCTGGAGTCGCTGCAAGTCGTCGTCCGTCGCCAGTGGCGGTATTCTGGTATCCATCTTCATATCTTGGAGCGAGCAAGCAATTGCGTTTGCCCAATCAGAGTCCCAAGTCGTCATGATCGGATGCAAAAGTGATCGAAGACTGTTTGACGTCGGCCAAAGCGTGTGGCGGATCATCGGGAACGCCATCTTTGCCATGCCGGTCAAATGGGAACCGTTCGCAATGCCAGCCGGAACCATGATCGACAGCTTGGATACTCGCTCGGGCGCTTTGGACGCGGTGAGCCTCGCGACAAACCCTCCCCAACTGACACCGAAAAGGTTGGCACTAGGCAAACCAAGTCCGTCCATTACGTCCAACAACCAATCGGCGTATGAGTCGTCGTTTACCGGTAGCTTCACCTCAGGCCCGCGAATGGACTGTCCCGGCATATCTGGCGCGTAGAGGCGGAAATGTTTCGCGAGCGTCGGGAGCTCCGAAAGCAAGAATGACGCTCCAGATCGCATGCCATGCAGACAAACCAGCGGAAGGCCATCTTCCGGTCCCGAGGCCAACACGTGCGAGGGTCCAATGGACGTCGCCACGGACAATTGCGTCACTTCGGTTTCGAGTTTCGATGCGAATTTGTCGTACCAGGCGTTCAGTCTATCACGCCCCGCAGACGTCTTCCAAATTTGCGCAGACAAAAGCTGTTCCCGTGGGATAACGGCAAAGGTCACCTAGCCCGAGCGGACGAGCCACCATCAGGTAAAGTGTTTTTCAGGACTCCGCGGCAAGTCGACCGAGGTCTCTTTGGTTTAGGTTAAGCTTTGTGTTTTCTGTTTGCCACTGGTTTCCCTGGCGTGATGTCACAAAATTTTAACCCTGCCTCATTGACCCTCGGCCCCTCTCCGATCCAGACGTGCCGCGTTACCGCATCCGGCTCGCAGCCGACACCTCTCCATTGCCATTTCCTCGCATTCTTCAATCGCAATCAAATCGGCGGCAAGAGCACGTGGGCTCTGTGGAAATCCATCTGACTCGCAGCGAATAACGCATTCGAAGGTTTGCCCGCGAAACACGCGAATGCATCGCGATCAACAACTCGAACGAGCCGTGGTAACGATCGACGCACCGTCCAGCCGACAAGTTGAATTGGTGACCACGATCCCAATCGATCGCTACCTCCCCTGATGCCCAAAAACAGGCAAAAAAATGGGTGGCAAAAAGATGAAGTCAGAAGAAGAGTATGCTCACCTCTCCGGCTTTCCAATCTTCCTGTCGCACTAATCTTTCTGTCCTACATCCGCGATCACCTGCCGAGAACTCCTCACTCCTCACTCCTCACTCCTCACTCCTCACTCCTCACTCCTCACTCCTCACTCCTCACTCCTCACTCCTCACTCCTCACTCCTCACT
>NZ_JBFHFD010000725.1:0-4140 GCF_041583735.1 Novipirellula sp. | reverse complement strand
TGTGGGTCCTGGATTCGCATTACTCCGCGTCCTTCGCCGCCAAAAAGAGGTTTCACGACACAGTCGCCGCCGAGTCGCTCGAACGCTGCCATCGCTTCGTTCCGCGACTGCACGACGATCGTTTCAGGGACGAGATAGCCGAGCCGGCGAACATGAGCGAGCGTGGCAAATTTGTCGATCGCGATCTCCAGACCTCGCGGCGAATTGATCACCGTAACAGGACGATTGTTCGCAATCGTATCGCCGGCCAAGGCATGCAGGATGGAAAGCCGAAAAGTGATCTTTTCCAGCGATCCCGCCGGCATCGTTCTCGCCAACACGGCATCAAACCGGTCGATCGAGATCGCGGCGGCAGTGAAACCGTCCGTACCCAGATCGACATCGCTTAGGGGGGGGCAGGATCTCAGCGAGAGCGAATTGGATTGGAGCGAATTGGATTGGAGCGAGGCAAACAGCGACGCATAGTCACTGCCATGCAGCTCGCAGCCGAGTTTATCGGCAGCGTTTCGCAACTGGCTCGCATGCCAACCTTGGCCGCATCCAAGCACGAGAAATCGCTGACCGCTCATGATGAAAACGATTGACGAAGCACATCGGTGGCGATTTTGCCATGATTCCAAGTTCGGCCGCTGCGTAGATTATGGATTGTCACTACCGCAGGGCTGAACAACATCGGGTCGACTTTGTAAAAGTCGTAATCGTATTTTTTGAACGTCTTGGCAAACGGTTGTCCGTAGTCCGCGGAGGTGTTGCTAGGCACCTTGGCTGCGATGGCTTCGACCGCGTCGTCGTCGCAATCGACCCACAATGAAACGGTGGCTCCATAGAGTACGGCGTCGTTGGTCCGCCCGATCCCGGCGACCGTGTCGCCCGGTTTCGCCGGTGGCGGCAGCGGAGCGTGGCCGGTGGCCGAGACAATGTTGGTGACGTCAAACTTTAGTTCATGCAGTTTATGCATTGCCGTTTCAATTGCACGTGCGACGACCTGGACACTGCCTGCGATCGACGTGCTCGGCGCGATCGCCAAACGGACTTGGTTTGCGGCGACGCCGCACTGATCGGCAATCATCGCGATCACCTCGGCATCGGGCAATTTATCGGATTCGAGGACTCCGACCACGGAGTCGGCAGATTCGACCAATTTTAATTCGATCAGCGTTTCTTCGCGGCCTCGCGCGGCTCGCATGGGGCCGCTGCCCATCGCAAAATAGTGGTCCGTTTGCACTGGCCAACCGGCATATTGAGCCGCCAAGCACGCTTGCAGAGGTTCATCGGTACAGACAAAGACGGCGTTGTTGCTGCCCAGCGTGGCGGCGTCGCAGGGGGCGATCCGAATTTCGGCCTGGTCCGCCATACACAATCGAGCGAGCTGGATTCCGGCGCGAAGCGAACCGCGAGTATGGATGCCAGCGTCCAGCACGGTGCCGCCGCCAATCTCAGAAACCAAGCACTGCAGCGACGATGCATCCGCGGCAAGACGCATGAATAATTCGTTCGTTCGTTGGTTTAGCATGGGCAAATGGTCCCCCAATCCAACGGATTTGTCTAGTCGGCGTTTGGGGCTGGATTTGCAAAGTCCCCTGCCCAAAGAGGGCTTTTTCGATCATGCTTTCCCTTGCGCTACTGCCAAGCAGCGAGAAATTTCAAAGGCACCGACTTCACTTCGCGTCCACCCCTAATCTGCTCATGTCGCTCAGCATCATCCCCTACCCGCACCCCACGTTGCGTGTCAAAAGTTCTCCCATTCGACGCGTCGACCAGGCGTTGAAAGACCTTGCCAACGAAATGCTCGAACTGATGTATGCGGCTCAGGGAGTCGGTTTGGCCGCTAACCAAGTCGATCTGCCGCTACGAATGTTTGTCGTCAATGCGTCAGGCGTCCGGGGCGAAGGCGAGGAGTTGATCCTGATCAATCCCGAACTGCAGATGCCGCGTGGCAACGAATCGGAACAAGAGGGGTGTCTCAGTTTGCCTGGGATCTACGGCCAAGTGAAGCGTCCCAAGGCGATCCGGCTGAGTGCGTATGACATCAACGGCAACGCCATCGAACGCAATGTCGACGGGTTTCTCGCTCGCGTCTTGCAGCATGAAAACGATCACCTCGACGGCGTGCTGTTTTTTGATCGGATGAATGACGAAGGACGCAGTGAGTTCGCCGGCGCGTTGGATGAACTCGAGACCGATTTCCGATCCAAGCAGTCGGCCGGTGCGATCCCTTCGGACCAGGATCTGCTGGCTCGTTTGGACCAATGGAGAGAGCGATATGCCTGATTCAGAAAAGCTGCGAATCATTGCGATGGGGACAGGCCCGTTCGCCGTCCCATCGCTGGAAGCGCTACGGACCGCCGGTCACGAGATCGCCTTGGTGGTCACCCGTCCGCAACCGCCAGTGAAAAGTCGTAAGGCAGCCCCCCCGTCGCCCGTCCGGCAATGGGCAATCGAAAACGATTTGCCGCTGTTCGATCCCGACAACATCAATGACGAATCGGCGGTCGAGCGGCTCAATGCCGTCGCGGCCGATTTGTTGGTCGTCTGTGATTACGGACAAATTTTGAAGCCCGCGGCGCTGGCCACCGCTCCGCTCGGAGGCATCAATTTGCATGGCTCGCTGTTGCCCGCCTATCGTGGTGCCGCACCGGTTCAGCGGTCACTGCTCAGCGGCGATGCGATTACCGGAGTTTCGGTGATTCACATGACGCCTCGACTCGATGGAGGCCCGATTCTTGCCACTCGCCAGACGCCGATTGCGGACGACGAAACCGCGGGCGAACTGGAAGATCGACTCTCGAAGATTGGCGTCGAAGCGACGCTCGAGTCGGTCGCATTGTTGATGCAGTGGGATCGGTCCAGCGAGATCGGGACGGTTCAAGACAAGACCAAGGTCACCCGCGCCGCTCGGCTATCCAAAGCGGAAGCGGAAATCAATTGGGACCAACCCGCACGGATGATCGATTGTCATGTACGCGGAATGCAGCCGTGGCCGATCGCGTATTGCTTTGTGCCTGTCGCCGGGAAAGACGAACCGATCCGAGTCGCCGTCAAACAGGTTCAGCGGCTCGGTGCGGTGCCCGCTGGCGTTTCACCGGGCACGGTCGATGTGGATGACGAAGGGCGTTTCAAGGTCGCTTCGCAAGACAATTGGGTGCAAATCGTCCGTTTGCAACCCGCTGGGAAACGCGAGATGGCGGCCGAGGAATTCCTCCGCGGCCATCAACCACAGAATCTCGTGTCGCGAAACGAAAACGCAGCGAATTAAACCCGTCGCGAAATAAACGAACCGTTTCGTCGCCGTCCGCGTCTTCACGGTTCGGCTAGTTCGCTGCCGTTTTGGTTTCCAGTGCTTCACGGATGAATGCCGGACGATTGGTGGTGATGCCAAACGCACCCAGTTTAGAAAAGTAGTTGGCGTCGGTGGGCGAATCGACGGTCCAGACGTGGAATTCGTCACAACCACTTTGCTTCATCGTATCAACGAATGCCGCGTCAATGACTTGGGTGTTGCCTTGCATCCCCACGCCGTTGGCTCCCGATTGTTTCACCGTCTTGGCGATCTGGTCCGCAGTGGGAGTCCACTGGCCCGTGGTCTTGTTCTGTTTAAAACTCGTCAACCAATGTGATTTGACGTTGGGAAGCAAACGCTTGCAGTCGGCGATCACCTTGTCGTTAAAGCAGATGATCAGCAGTTTGATTTTCGAGTGATCCAATCGCTCGAGTTCCGCTTTCAGAAAGGGAACAATTTTCTCGTCGCTTTTAAGTTCGATCACAAAGGTGCGGGTCTCGGGCACTGTCTTGAGGACTTCGGCAAAGGTCGGGATGGGCTCGTTGGCCCATTTCGCAGCTTTCCATTTGCCCGCATCGAGTTTGCGAAGTTCGGCAAGTGTCGATCCTTCGACTACCAGTTTTTTACCCGCCGTTCGTTTGGTGTCCTTGTCGTGAATGCAAACGATTTTGGAATCGGCCGTCAGGTAAAAGTCGCCCTCGACACCATCGGCGTTTTGATCCCAAGCCAGCCGAAACGCGGACAAGGTATTTTCAGGCGCATCATGCGACGCACCGCGGTGGGCGACAATCATCTGAGAGAACGCCAAATGAGGCACGGAAACGACAGCAAACAAAACAAACAAAGGCAGCAAGCGTGAG
>NZ_JBFHFD010000724.1:0-4181 GCF_041583735.1 Novipirellula sp. | reverse complement strand
GGGCTGCGTCAGGGGCTAAATTATGCCTGGAGCCATGAGTTGCCACCGTTGGACATGTGGACGAACGTGCGGATTTTCAAAGCCGACGACGCTTGGACGCTGATGGATACGGTCGGCAACGGCCAATTGGATCTGCCTGATTTGGAAGCCGTTTATCAAGCGGATAAGTTCGAGCCGGCCGACATCGAGCGATTTTTGCGAAACGCGTCACTCTATATGTTGACGTCCGATGAAGAGGTCGAGGACGGCGATACCGCTGATGGCCCCGGCGAATTGACTTGGCAAGCGCTCGAGTGCGAAGAGGCATTGTCGGATCCACCGCGGCCCACCATTCGCTGGATCCCGCAAGACGGTGGCGAGCCGCCGGAAGAGTTCTTGGATCGCGGTCAGGCCGAAGACGAGTTTGATGAAGACGAACTCGACGAAGATTTTCTCGAGGATGACGACGACGATCTCTAACGACGTCCCGTAGCGAAGCTCGCCAATGGCTTGCTGATTTGATCCAAAGGCAAATTGCAATGGTGAGCCGTGGGCCGTAAGACACCGGGTATCGCGTGGGACCCGGCCGCTGACGCGCGAGCGGCTCAATAAATCAACAAGCCGCCAAGAGTTTCCGGCCGCGATGATTTTGTTTTCCACATGGCTCGACCGGGCGTGAGTTGCGGCGAACGCTGCGCGGCGGAATCATTCTCCTTATAATGGGCTCGCCCACGTTTGCTTGTTCCCCCCTTCTAATTGCCACGTCGATTTTGTTCTGCAAGGAGGACCACCGTTATGCCGCTATTGATTCAAGGCACGGCGATTGTGATCCGCAACGATGCACTGGATCGTTGTTTGCCGGGCGGGGCTGCTGATTTTGCCTCGATCGCTCCGAACGCGATGAGCTACAGTGACGACCTACTGTCGCAAGCAAGTTTTATGTCGCCGTTGGACGCGCATCGTTTTGCCGAACAGCTTGAATTGTATGGACTCGATCGGACTAATGACGTGGTTGATTTTGTGATGGTTCACTCTCATGATCAAACCGCCGAACCCGACAATGATTGGCTGATCTTGTTCGAATACGAAGGCGGCTTGATTGCAACGATGCGGGGGAGTGAGAGTCGAAAAATCGTCGCTCCTAAATCATGGACACCGGGCGAGCAGCCTGCGCTACAACATTTGTCGGGCGAAGAGGTGCAATCGCGATTAGAGTTCGTTCGCCGCGATGGTAAAGTCGATGTGTACCGGGACAAGGAAACCGGGCAATTGCTCTATCACACTCGGCTGCATGAAACCGACGAAGAGATTTATGAACGAGCTGTGGCGGTGGTGTGGCAACACAATCGCAATCCGGGCGATCCGCCGGTGGATGCCGGTCAACAGGAAGAATTGCGAAACGCGATCGGGCAATTGCAACACTTGATCGCGAAGCAACCTGCCGCATGGGGCGCCCACGTGATGTTGGGAAAAGCTTGGTTTGCCGTTGACGAACTCAAGCGAGCTCGCGATTGTTTGCAACGTGCGGCGGATCTTGAACCCGACAATACGATGGTGCTCAAAGAACTCGCCGGCATCTGTTTGGAACAAGCGGATACCAAACAGGCGTGTCAGGTAGGCGAACATGCCGTCGCCGTCTCACCGGACGATCCCGAATTGCTTGGCAATTTGGCCGTCGCCTATTTGATTGATGGGCAAACCGCGAAAGCCGAAAAGACAATCGCCCACGCGAAGCGAATCAAACCCGAGGATGCGGTCAATCAACACATTGGCAATCTCGTGTCCGACGTGATTCAGGGGCGTCGAGAATCGCCGCGCACGCTGCAGCAGATGATGAGTCCGCCAAAGCCGGCGTCCTGGTACAACCGAGCCCGCCGGTGGCTTGGACGATCCGAGTAAATGGGGGCTGTCTCGATTGGCGCGGCAGGCGAGAGCGATCGGGGGCCGTGCGTTCCCAGGCAGAGCCCGAGGAATGAGGGAGCGAATCGAAAGAGCCTGCAGCGACTGCCGTTAAGCGGCTTTTAATTCGTTTTGAATTTGGCTTGAAACGCGGGCCGGCAATGTGGCACTCTCGCGACGAATTCCATCGCTGCCGTAATAAATGATCGTGTTTTTGCTGAAATCGCAAATCGCGGTCAATTTGACGCTACGAGGGCCATGCAGGCAGAAGTACATGCCGCACGGTTTCCCGCCTCGAATCACTTCCCGCTGCGTCATCGGGAACTGCTTTGACTCAAGATGCCCGAGTTCGCAAAGCCGGCGTTCGACGTTCGCACAAAGTGTTTGGTAGTCGACGCGAGTAGGCGTGATGCAGATCATGAGTTGCGTAGCTCGGGGGGAACGCCCAATGTTTCACACGGCCTGGCGATTGGGTGTTAGCACCGCGAGGCAGGGTTCCGTATCGGCGCAGAGTCCGCTCGAAAATTAGCAGTGTGGGGCCGAGTTTGGCTGCTAGTTCCGCATTTACTGTTAAAAGATATCGATTGTGTCGGTCCCGTTCCGAATGACACATTTCAATAAAAATAGTGATGCCAACGCGGTCAGTTGCTATCCGGTTGAGTGATACGACCGAAAATATCTCGCAAGATTACCTGTTCTAGCGAGGCGTCACGACCGAGCGGGATCCAGCCGAGCGTCTGGGGGGTGTCATCGATGCGGTTTTGTTCACGTATCAACGTGCCATCGTGCCGTTTGTTCGATGCCGATTCGGTGGCATATTGATTCCGATCGGTGTCCTCGAGATCTTTCTGGACTACCACTTCGATCACGTATCCGGCGCCTTGCGGACGAACCGTCACGATCGCGCGACGACGAATCGATTGCAGCGTCGATTGCAATCGTTCAAACCCAGGTGTGCTGTCCTTTTTCCAAGGCTCCATCAGCGATGCGCCGACTTGATAGGTGGTTTCCAGCCGACCATCCAAGACGATGCCGTCCGAGTTTTGTACCGGTTGTTCGCGAGCGATGCGAAAGTAATCGTCCATCGCATCGACGACTTGCGACCAAACGAATGCATCCGGAGCCGGAGGAAGTTCTAACGGGTTCGGGATAAACGTTTCAGGAACGTTGGTAGTCAGTCGGTGGGCGAGTTGGCCACAACCCGCCAACAGTAGCGGAGCAAGCGAAACGCACAAGGCGTAGAGAGCAATTCGCTTGATCATGGGAACGGTCTCAGGAGGCGTAAACGTGATGCGTAGTAAACGGGCCGCGGTAAACGGGCGACGCTTGGATCAAGCCAAGACGATTGCGGTGAGAGGGGGGGGATGGTAGCGACCCGAGACCTACTGCGGGTGAACTGGCCTAACGCGTTGGATCGACGATGGTTGTCTTTAGAAGCGATGCGGATTGGTAGCGGGATCATTCGGACGCCATCCAATGCTTATGGGCAACGGTTTCGCTCCTTCGATATCCTCAGGAAACAGACTCCACACTTGCACTCGTTTCTGCATGTCCTTCATCACGTTCTTTTGTGAATCGGTGATCTTCTGCTCGCGAATTTTTGCACGAATTTCATCCTGTGCTCCACTTAGCGGGTTGAACCCTGCTTCGCGGCGATCCAGTACACGCAAGATGTGGTAACCGGTCTCGTCCTCGATAATCTCGCTCATCGCATTCAGCGGCAGTGAAAAGATTTGTTGGTCCAGCACGTCCGAGGCAAGCGATCCTTTGGCGGTCCAATCATGTAGGCCTCCGGAACTGGCAAACGGCTCTTGGCTCTTGGCTCGTGCGACCGCTTGAAGATTCCCACCAAAATAGGCTTCGCGTCCCATCTCGGAAATCGCTTTCATCGCGTCTTCGCGCGAAGCAAAGTTGCTGAACAGCACGGTCAATTGTTCCCACGTCGCCTCGGCGGGGTGACGGTAGTCATCCAGATGTTCGTTGTAATATTGGTTGATGTCGGCGATCGAGACGGTCGGGTCCTTCTCGACTTTGCTGCGGATATAGAGGTGACCGAGCATGGCGTCGGTAAAGTCGCGTTGCCGAGACGCCAGCGAACTTCCCTTTTCACGAAGCAACGCATCGAGCTCGGCAATATCGGTGACCTTGTATTGCTTTTTCAGCTGAGGCAATTCCGATTCAAAAAACATTTGTCGTGCGCGTGCGGCAAGTGTTGCATCGGCCTCGGCACGTTTATCCGCGGTTTGCGTTCCCACTTGGTCTAGCAGGAAACTCTCTCGCATCATCTTGTTCTGGATCGCCTG
>NZ_JBFHFD010000723.1:0-4197 GCF_041583735.1 Novipirellula sp. | reverse complement strand
TGTGTGCTGGAACGCATCGCGAGCGAAGCCGAACATATCCGCGGTGACTCGCTCCCCACGTTTTCACTGTGGCAGCCTTTCGTTGCGGCGACGATCAAAACACCGTTTCGACTTTGGGCCAACCGCATCGAGTCAAAATGGATTCAAGATGAACTTGAGAGTCTGGTCGAAGAGTACCAACGCACCGGGCAGTTAAGACGGCATTTGCCAGCGGAGGTCGATATTATCCACCGTGTGGTGAAAATCTATCACGACGAATTACTCTGGAAACAAGAGCGGCAGCGGCGACTTCAATCTCGTCAAACGGTAACTCGCGTCGATAAGCCAGCGGACCCACCGGCCGAGGCACCAATTGCGATGCCTTACCGCCGTGCCGCATAGCATCGAATGAGAATTAACGGTCATCTATTGAAGCGTCGACAGAGCGTAGGGCAGATTCCTACCGGCCGACTCGATCGAGCGGTCAAGGACGGCCGGTGGGAACCGGCCCCACTCGAATCTGGACACCTATTATTTGCTCGTTCCCTCGGCAGGACTTCATTTTTTTGGGGGAGGGATGGTTGCCGGGCACTCCCCATCACTCGAGGTGGCGAACTTGGTATCCTAACCCTATTCCGAATACCGTCCGGCGGCAGCGCGTTGAATACACAGTGATAACACCGGGCGGTTAGCGATTCCCGCTACAAAAACACTCGCTGAGTGCCAAGAGTGGCTGGCATAGGATGCTCGCCGTGCGGACTTCGGTACTGATTTTGCATCATGCGTAACGAGCGTGGTCGGCAGTGATTTAGTTGATCAATTTTTAACCGTGTAGGGCCCCCCCTCACAAACGATGGAGACACGCCGATGCGAGCGTTTGAATCGACCCAGATCTTTTTTGATGCAGCAGCCGAGCATCTCAATATTGAACCCTCGCTACGTGAAGCGTTGTTAATGCCTAGTCGCGAGGTGCAAGTCCAAGTTACGATCGAACGCGACGATGGATCATTGGCCAACTACGTCGGTTTCCGCGTTCAGCATGACAACAGTCGTGGTCCCATGAAGGGTGGTTTGCGGTATCACCCGCAAGTTGATTTGGACGAAGTGAGGGCGCTGGCTAGTTTGATGACGTGGAAGACCGCGGTGGTTAACTTGCCGTATGGAGGTGCAAAAGGAGGCATTGGTGTCAATCCTTCGAAAATGTCCAAACGAGAAATCGAGCGACTGACGCGTGCATTTGTTGACCAAATTCATGACATCGTCGGTCCCGATACGGACATCCCCGCGCCCGACATGGGAACGGATCATCAAGTCATGGCATGGTTCCGCAACCAATGGGAAAAGTATCACGGTTTCAATCCTGCGGTGATCACTGGAAAGCCTGTCGAGGAATACGGTGCGCGTGGTCGCGAAGAGGCAACCGGCCGTGGGGTGGGTTCGCTGACCGTCAAATTGGCCAAGCGATTGGGAGTCAAACCGGCGGCGGCCAAAACCGCAATTCAAGGTTTTGGGAATGTCGGGACCCATGCGGCAAAATTTTTGTACGAGTCGGAGTTTCCGATCATCGCGGTCAGCGATTTGACGGGCACCTATTACGATCCCAATGGATTGAATATCTCCGAAGTCCTGCGTCACAAATTGAATCATCCCAAAGGTCTGCTCGAAGGCTACCAGCACTGCGAGTGTTTGCCCGTCGATGCACTGATGAGTCTGCAGGATGTGAATATCTTGATTCCCGCGGCACTAGGCGGTGTGATTACAGCCGAGAACGTCGACGACATTCATGCCTCGATCATTATCGAAGCGGCCAACGGTCCGATCGATCCCGAAGCTGATGCGGTTTTGCAAGAAAAAGGGGTCACGATCTTGCCCGATATCTTGGCGAATGCCGGCGGGGTGACGGTCAGCTATTTTGAATGGGTCCAAAATCGCCAGCACTATCGCTGGACCTTGGATCGTGTTCGGCAAGAACTGGATCACACGATGAACGAAGCGTTTGAGAACGTGTGGCAGACCGCTCAGCAAAACAACGTTTCGCTGCGGATTGCAGCCTACATGATCGGGATCACGCGAGTCCGTCGAGCCGCCGAATTGGCCGGGCTTACCTCCTAGCCTTGCGTTTTATCTAATACCCATTACCCCTACGCATCTATGTTTAAAAATATCGATTTATCGAGAGGTTATCGTTTTGGAAATCTGGCCCGCAATTGATCTGCGTCATGGCAAACCGGTCCGCCTGAAACAGGGGGACTACGATCGCCAAACGATCTTTGGTGATGACCCCGTCGAGTTCGCCAAGCGATGGCAAGACGCGGGCGCGAAGCGTTTGCACTTGGTCGACCTCGATGCCGCGCGGGGCGATGACCCCGAGCGAAATCGTGATGCGGCAAAGCGGATTGTCGAAGCGACCGGATTGCCGTGCCAACTCGGCGGCGGTGTGCGTGACGAAGCCGCAATCGAGCTGTTGTTGGGCCTCGGGCTGACGCGGCTGGTCGTGGGATCGCAAGCACTGAAACAACCCGCGTGGTTCGCGTCAATGTGCGACCGCTATCCAGACCAGTTGGCTGCCGGCATCGATGCTCGCGATGGCATGGTCGCCACCGATGGTTGGTTGGAAACCAGCACGACACCGGCGATCGAATTGGCTCAAGATCTTCGCAGCCGCACCGCAAACATCGCCGCGATCATCTATACCGACATCGCGCGTGACGGAATGATGAGTGGCCCCAATTTTGACGGGCTTGCCCAAATGGCCTCGGCCACCGATATCCCGCTTGTCGCTAGCGGCGGAGTTACGACGCTCGAGGATGTGCGTCAGTTGGTGGAAATGGATATGCCGGCTGCGATTATTGGACGCTCCCTGTACGACGGCGCGATGAACTTAGAGGACGTCGTCAAAATCGCAAGCGATTTGTAAGGGGGCCGTGATATGAAGGGTCTGCGAATTCAGCAGTGTTTCGGCTGTGTTGCGTTTGTCATCGCAGTTTGGACTTCGGCAATCGTCTTGGCGGAGGATTACAAGCAGTTGCCGCCGCCGGGGATCGAAATCGATCAAGAAGTTAAAAACGCATTGGCGTCGCGAGTCGAGCGGTTGGACAGCGAGATCGACGCGTTGGCGGAAGCGGAAACCGATTCATCAAGCTGGCAGCCAGACATTCGCGTGCTGACCCGCGCGGTTCGCTTGGCGATTACGCAAAATCGCTTTTACAAAGCTTCCGAAACCAAAGACGCCGCCAAATTGCTCGACGAAGCCGAGCGTCGGCTCGCGGCAGCGAGATCCGGAACACGCGGTTTGGCACTATTGGGTGTCTCCGTTCGCAGCAGCGACAAGCCGCAAATGGTCGTCGGCGGATTTGTTTCCGATATCGACGACTCGGTCCAGCCATACGGTTTGGTGATCCCTGCGGGGTTTCAATTAGGGACGACATCGCCGCACCGCTTGGATGTATGGCTGCACGGGCGTGGCGATACCAAGACGGAGATTCCGTTTCTGATCGAGCGGATCAGCAAGGTGGGGACCTACGCGCCCGCCGACACGATCGTGCTGCATCCGTTTGGGCGTCACTGCAACGCATTCAAATTCGCCGGGGAAACCGATGTCTACGAGGCGATCCGTCATAGCGAACGAATCCTACCGATCGATCGTGATCAGATTGCGATTCGAGGGTTCTCGATGGGCGGTGCCGGGTGTTGGCACTTGGCGGTCCATGATCCGCTAACGTGGTTTGCGGCTAATCCAGGAGCCGGGTTTGTGGATACAATCGTCTACCAAGGCTGGCAGACGAACCCACCGTTTGCGATCGATGCGGTTCGTCAGAAACTACTTCGTTGGTACGACGTGCTGCCCTGGGTCACCAACCTGAAAAACACGCATCCGGTGGCCTACAGTGGTGAAGTCGACAAGCAGCGACAGGCGGCCGATCGTGTGGTTGCTGCGGCGAAGCAGGCTGGTTTTGAGTTTCCCTACGTGATCGGGGCCAAGATGGCTCACAAAGTCGACGATGTTTCGATTGCGGAAATTGATCGTCAATTGGCGGCCATTGCCGCCGAACCGGTGCCTGAGCCACGCCGCGAGATCGAATTTGTGACCTACACCACTCGCTATGCCAAAGCGGATTGGTTAAGCGTGACGGGGCTCGAAGAACACTGGACGGCGGGCAAAGTCAAAGCCAAGATCGCCGCCAAGGATCGTTTGGTCGTCAAGACCGAAGGGGTGAC
>NZ_JBFHFD010000722.1:0-4215 GCF_041583735.1 Novipirellula sp. | reverse complement strand
CTGCGTCCTTCGGCAAAGAACGTAAAAGTGCAAGTCGAGTTCAATCCAAAACGAGTGGGCCGCTACAAGTTGCTGGGCTTCGAAAAACATCGTCTTAAACAAGAAGACTTCCGCAACGACAACGTCGACGCGGCCGAAATGGCGGCGGCGGAAGCCGGCGTGGCGTTGTATCAATTCGAAGCAAAGCCCGATGGGGAAGGCGATGTCGGTTCCGTATCGGTGCGATTTCGCGATCTATCAACGGGACAAATGATCGAAAACCGTTGGCCCATTCCGTACGAACCCAACGCTCCACGTCTGGAGCAATCCACCGCGTCACTGCGTCTCGCTGCCTCCGCCGCCTTGTTCGCGGCAAAGCTCCGTGGCGAAGTGTTGGGGGAAATGGTTGATCTGCAGACGTTGTCCAATCTGATTGCCGGATTGCCCGAGCAAGATCGCAATTCCGATCGAGTCGCTCAGTTGCAATTGATGATTCAGCAGGCCCGGCAAGTGAGCGGAGAGTAAACCGCGCCAGTCATTGTCGTTAATTCGACTGTCCCATTTTGTGAGCCGAACGCGCTAGTGTCGGGCCGCCGCTGGGCAAAACGGCGGCAAAAAGAGGCCCGCGGCTAACGCCGTCGACTCACAATTACAGGGAAAACAAAAAGCTAGGACAGTCGAATGAACTTCCATCACCAACGTAGACGCGAAGAACAGTCGAAACCAATGCACTTCAAGAAGCATCCTCTTATGAATACGACAACCTTGCTGCACGTCAGACCCATTGTTCTGCTAGGACTTGCTTGCTTTGCGAGCATGTTGAATCTTCCCTGTGTCGCTCAGGAGGACAAGGATCAAGCCAGCATCAACAGTTCGATTGGTCGTGACGGTACCGGGACGATCGTTGTCGAAGCTCGCGGACAACTACCAGAGCCGACGCTGTTCTATACCGCCACGGCGGACGCCACCGTACAGGTGCGAACGGACCACATCGAGCAAGAGATTCAATTGACGATCAAAGTGATTCAGGGGGCTGCGAAGCGATTGAGTTTTGGACTACGCGGCGAGGGACAGGTGACTGCAGTCGCTGGCGATAGCGCCGAGTCGTGGTCCGTACGCCAAGTTGGCTCCGAGCGATTCCTTGATCTGCATCTGGAAGAAGATGTTACCAATGCAAAAGCGGTAATCTCCATTCGTTCGACGCAAGCAAAATTGGAACTTCCCAGCGAAATTAACCTGACACACCTCACCCCCGGTGAATCCGTTGGCTTTAACTCGACGATCCGCATCGAGTACGACGCGGCAGTGGAGGGAACCGTCACGGAGGCCACTGGATTTGCACCGCTCGATAGCGATGGTGGCACTGACCGATTTCAAACCACGACCGGTGGGCAACTGAAACTTTCGCTCAATCGTAGCGGTGTCTCACCTGCACCGGTGGAACTGATCGACACCACTTTAAAAGGGACAGTACATGCCAACGGCAAGTCGGTTGACTTTCAGCTTCGCAGCACCGCCGTCGTGTCTGAGGACAACGGGGAAATTACAGTCCTTTCGGGCGATGCGGCGGTCAGCGAAGTGCCTGCTGATTCGAACTATCGACTGCGTCTTTCCAATGACAATGAACAACCCGTCTACAAGCTTGTGTTTGACAAAGCGGGTACCTATCCAGTGACACTGAACTTTGTCGCCACGTTGGTTTCGCCCGACAGCAATGGACATCGCATCGATTTTACGATCGCTGCCAGCGCCGTTGTTCCCATAACACTCAGCGGACTCGACTCGGATCTCGAATTTAGCCGTGATCAACAGTCCGTCGTGCCACTGCCAGACAAAGACGATTGGTTGGGATTCTTACCTGCAAATGGTCACGCTCGGTTGCAATGGAAAACAGCCCGCAAAGCTGGTGATGGAAAGCTGTTTTTCACCACCACGGGGCATGTCGAAGCAAAAGTTGGCGTGGGACTACTGCGTCAGGATCATCAAATCGATTACCAAGTGCTTCAGGGAGAGCTGAAAGCCTTGAGCATCCAGATGCGGGGGCCAGGAGAAATACTCGACGTCCAAGGCGATAAAGTCGTCGGGTGGAAAGTGAGCGGTAAAGCCGATGATCGTCAGCTGGACATCACTCTGAGCCAACCGATGACGGGGGCGAGCCAGATTAAGGTACGCAGCCAAACGCCGCTTGACGCGTTTCCCGTGCGTGTCGAAGGGCTGCGACTGAATCCGACAGGAGCGATCCGGCACTCCGGTTTTCTGCGTCTTTCCAATTCGGGGTCGGTGCGTCTGGAACCGATCGGGCTGAGCGGATTGACTCAGTTGGCACCGGAGCAATTTCCCAGTGAGCCAACCGAGGCACGACAGGTTTTTGTTTACCGTTTTCCCTCGGCGGACCACGACTTCATGATTGCTGCGGATCGGATCCAACCCGAGGTCAGCATCTCGCAACTGGTGCTGTATCAATTGACCGAAGCCGACCGTGTGATCAAGGCTGATATTGAGTTGGACGTTCGCGAAGCGCCGATTCGCGAGTGGGACTTTGGAATTCCGGCCGATTATTCCATCGTTTCGGTGACCGGCGCTAGCGTTGCGGACTACATCGCAGCAACAGAAATCGCGGATGGTCGTCGTAACTTGAAAGTCATGTTTGATCAAGACGTCGCGGGACGCCAGCTCGTGACGTTACATCTCGAAAAAAGTGAAGCCGCAACCGCTGGAAATTGGGATTTGCCGGGGATCGAATACCCCGGCGCGAAAGCGGTTCGCGGCGACATCGGAATCATTGGCGGGCCTGGCTTTCGCATCGCCGTGGATCAGGCCGATCTGCTGGTGGAAAAGCCGTTGTCCTACTTTCCCAAACCTGCCGCGGGGCTTCAGCAAGCCTTTCGCATCCGCGAGCCTGGATGGTCGGCAAGTATGCGAATCGAGTTGTTGGAACAGAGTGTCCAGTCCGATGTGTTTCATCTTTACTCGCTCAGCCAGGAAACGGTGTATGGCAGCGCGCTAGTCAATTACTTCGTCACTGGTGCTCCGGTATCCGAATGGAAAATTGCAGTGCCCGCGGCGCTGGGCAACGTGATGGTCGACGGCCAAGACGTCCGAACATGGCGTAGGGAGGACGACACTTTGATCGTTTCTCTTCACCAGCCCGTGATGGGGGCGTACACATTGTTGGTAACGTTTGAAGAAAAGCCGGACGAAAACAATCGATCGTTCCAAGCCGGACAGATTGCTCCATTGGGCGTTCAAGGCGAACGGGGTTACATCCAAGTCGTCAGCCCAATGCAGGTTGAAATCAATACGGTCTCGCTTTCCGACGATATGCTGAAACTTGATCCGTTGGAGTTACCCGCCGAGTTCCGTCTGCTTAGCACCGCGCCGCCGCTGGGAACTTGGCAGTACACCGAACGGCCGTTTGACTTGAAACTGCAAGTCGACTGGTTCCAACCTGGCACCACATTGACTCAGGTGGTGGAGTTTTCGGAGGTCAACAGTCGTGTTTCGCAGGACGGCGAACTGGTGACCGACGTACTGTACTATGTCAAATCACGTGGGCAACGCACGTTGAAAGTCAAGCTGCCCGGCGATCCAGTCCGTCTTTGGAAAGTGTCCGTCAATGGCCAGGTTGCGACTGCGCGACAAGCGGATGAGGCCACCTTGATTCCACTGCCCGGTGGAATCAATCCTAACCTTCCGATCGAGGTCCGACTTAGCTTGGGCAAACCGACCGTCGACGAATCCAATCCCGTGCTGATGCTGCCGATCGTGTTTGCACCAGTACTGAAGACACAATGGAATATCGTTGGTGATGAGAAACACGTCCTTGTACCCGACGGCGGAACCGTTACGGCTGCGGAACCGGTGACCCGAGCGTCCGGTTTCAATTGGGTGGCCAAGCACGGAGTAGTCCATTTGATCGTGATCGGTTTGTTCACTGTCATTGGAATCTGGGCGTGTGGTAAGTCGGCCGCTTGGCCTGCGTTGGGGCTGGTCAGCTTGGCTATCGCCATTGTCGTATCCGTCGCAACGGCTAGCTTCGCATTCTCGCAGATAGGATCGTCGGTTCCATTGCAACTGAGTCTGCCGATTTTGTCGGCGGGGGAAAGCATTCAGCTGCACGTGCAAAACACGCCACTTTGGCGGGTCGATCTTTCGTGGACCGGTCTGGTTGCATTGTTGTGTGGCGTGGCCGCGTTAGCTTGGTCTTTCATGATTAGCGATGCCAGAGTTCGAATG
>NZ_JBFHFD010000721.1:0-4216 GCF_041583735.1 Novipirellula sp. | reverse complement strand
CGTAGCGTTCATCTTACGAATTGAAAAAGACCCGACAAAAAGATGGGTGGCAAAAACATCGGGAAAGTAGGCGGCTAGAGTTTTATCTTTTTGCCCCACATGTTTTTGCCGCTTTCTTCTTCGGCTGCGTGACACTCTAGGAACTTCCGTTGCTCACTGGCGGACCGGTCGCGATAGCATCTACACCAAGCAAGAACGATTGTTCTTGTGCCAACTTGAAGTGCCGGAGGCACGGCAGCATGGGGCGTGAGTCCTATGGGGGCTAATTCTCAGGCGTGACAATCCAGAGTCTTTCGGCGGTGCACAGGATTGCGGAATCGCAGCCTGGAAAAAACTGCAGTGTCAAGCGATTCGCATGTCCTTCGGGGATGATCCGAAACTGGTTAATCGTTCCAGTATCGCGATTCTGCCGATAAGCAACGCGTCTATCTTGTTCGTGCCACCAGATCACCGAATCGGTCGTCGCAATCGGCCTGGTCCTTGATGGTAAATCCACCAACCCAATCTCATACCACCGATCTTCGTTGAGCTTGAACAGTCGCCACCGCCGCTCTTTGGCGTCAACATCGTATCGGCCGACGACGAATTCGTATTCAGCCGTTCGTCGAAACTCCCTGCTCTGAAACCCACCGGCGGGAAAACGCGAGAATTGGTTGGCATCAAGTTCGTATCGCCAAACACCATTGCGATTGGAGTAAACGCCTGACTCTAAATCGTATCCTTCATCCATCACGATAATGACTCGGTTCTCGTCTTGCGCCATCATCAACCCACAGCGAGCACCAGGAAAATCATCCAAGGGTGTATTCGCATCTTTTCTTTGGCATGACGCAAGCAATTCGACCTGCTTTGTTTGCAAATTGATCGAGACGAAGTTTGCGTCGGCTCGTTCTTCCCCAACCCAGCTCAATAGGTTGCCGCCGACCGGCAATACCTGCTGGATGCAATTCGATGAAAGCCCCCAGCTCGTATCGATTTTGAATGCAGGGGCACCACTCAATGGAAACGCCAAGATTCCGCCACCCTCGGTCGTAACAAAAACATGATCTTCTCCCTTTACAATCACGTCCGGGATGAATGGTCGGCCATAATACCTGCGCATGAATGGCGGGACTTCCTTTCTAACGTTTCGTTCTTTTTCTTCCTCTCTGATTTTCAGGTGAGACAACTCTAGCGTTCCGATTTGCCTCACTTCGGCATCCTCCTCCGCCGACGTGCGGTAGAGTAATACCTGGGTCGACTTCGCTCGCGTGCTAACATCAAGGGCAAGCACAAATATATCGTCGCCAATAATTTGGGCGTTCAGCAACCTCGGTCCTGTTTTACCTGACGCGGGGAGCGTGATTTCTCGAACATGCTTCCACGCCAACGGCATGTTCGTGGTTTCAATCGACGTGTCCTTTGTCGAAAAGGGTTTCTCGACGCGTGCACGTTTATCCCGAATGACGTCGATCAATGATTCGTGCTGTTGGTCGTCTAATCCAAATCGGTTTTTAGCGACAATTTCCATGGTCCTATCGAGAAGTGCCAGATCTTCGGGGATGTAGTAAAAATGCGATGGGGCCACGACGTTTTTAAGGACTCCGGAACAGAGAACGCCGTGGTCAAGTAAACGAAAATAAGGATCGCTGTAGACTTCTCGTCGACGGTCGGGATCAGGAGTCAGCGAACACGTGTAATCGAATAAACTCCCCAGAGTGTTTCGCTGGTGACTCTCTTGATAACGAAGCTTGCGAACATAGGCGGTAACGAAATCCCGAGACTCGATCGCTGCTTGCTCATCAACCCGCTCGATTTGGTCCGCAATATCGTTTACTAATCGAATCACTTGCGACTGAAATGCATTCGAATAGACAAACCCTTGCGTGTCCCGCTGCTCACGCAGCGAAAAGTAGCGAGCGGCAAGACTCACGCTCGGATTTGATGCCGGGTCTACTTCCGAAAGACTTTTCAGCAGTCGCGTTTTGGCTGATGGGGTCAGGTCATCCATCGATAGGCGTAGGCCATAGAGATGTTTGAGCCACCGGTCATGTTTTAGGTTCTTCTCAAACACCGAAACAAATTGCTCGTCCCAATTGACCAGGCAATGCCGATCATGGTCCCCGGTCAGTCGCACTAACTCTAACGAAGTGATCTCGTCCTCGAACCGCTGCAGTTTCTCTCCCGAGAGTTTGCGTCTCGCGTCGTTGGCAAAATCGGTAAACACCGTTTTGTAAGCATCTTCATAGAAGCTGCGAAGTTCGCTAAAAACATTAGGCGACCGATCCGGATCGACTCGAAGGACCGACGAGCCGATGCCATATGGAAAGGTGAAATCGATCGCCAGCGTGTTCGCAGGACGCGTTTCATCATCGAGAAACGGCCACGCTGGCTTGGATTGTTCGGTTTGATGAATTTTTATGCGGAGTCCGAGCAGGTATCTCGCGAGTTCGACGCACTCGCGCCACTGATCAGCGGAGATGTCCTTCCCACCGCGGTAGAATTGTCCTCGTGCCGTCCCCACGAACGAATTCGACTCAATCAAGAGGCTTCGGTGGATCGAGCGTGCTAGCGAAACCAAGACCTCGGGATCGTCGCTCAACACATAGGCCGCTTCATAACGAACGGCTGCAGAATAAGGTTGCCGCATCATCGAATGCCGCTTTGCCTCACGCTGCAAATTCCTCGATTCCACCTCATGCGAGTTACCGTTTTTTTCTCTCGTCGTTGGCAGTGTTAAAAGCTCGGCAATTGACTCGGCTGTCTCGTCAGTCAGCTTGGCGAGATCGGTTTCGGAAGCATCGATACGCAATTTCTTAACCAGTGATTTTGGCTCGGGATCATCGGCTTTGTAGAGCAGTAAATCGACTTTGATCGTGTGTTGGTCTAAACGCGACAACTGCAAGGTCAATGTTTCAGTCGAGCTGAGTAATCGAGCTTGGATTTTTGCAATGGGCAGTATGTCTTCTTTGAGTACAAACCGAAGTCGCGATCGCTCCAGTAATCCAACCGAAGGCAGCTGAGTCAAGCTCTGCTGGAGTCGTGCGACATATTGGTCGGATGTACTTTGCCACTTTGGCGGCAGATCAACATTTCGCACCGAGGCCAACGAGATCATCGGTAGCGTTGACAGGTCAATTGTTCGGTACTGCTTTGCCACGGTGCGGATGCGTTCCGCCATTTGGCGTGCAAGTTCGATCGAGTCCGAAGACGCCAGTTCACGATCTTCGATGCGTATTCCCGTTTCACCATCAAAAACGATCATTCTGCCGCTGGCGTTCGTGGTGCCTTTCTCCCAAATGGCAAACATCTCAACGCCCAGTAGATGTCCGAGCAACAGCGAGTCAGAGTGGCTGTTCATGGTGGCGAGCTGTTGTTCGCTGAGCACCTGTTCGATACGACTTCGCTCTAAGATCTGAAAGTCGCTATTTTGAGCCAGCTCAACACTCGCCAGCTCTATGATCGACGCGTCTGCGGGGTCCGCAGCAAAGACCGCGATGGTTTCCGCTCGAGTTGGCGCGGCGAAGACGCAGGTTGCCAGCAGGCAGATGGAAAGGAGCCGATCGCGTTCGAACATGATTTTGCTGCTTGAATTCAAGTGTGGATGTCCTGCCCCGAGTATACCTCAGACGCCTCGCCAAGCGGTTCAGCTACGGAAACGCGAAGTCGCGAGGGCATGCACTGCCAGAGCATAATCGTGTCGTTTGAGCGTCCTTTCGAAGTGCCGGAGGCACGGCAGCACGTAGCATGAGACGCAAGTCCCAGGTTTTTCTGGATTAGAAAAGAACCGGCAAAAAGATGGGGGGCAAAAACATTAAGAAAGTAGCCGCTTGGAATTCATCTTTTTGCCACACATGTTTTTGCCGCCTTTTGCTTCGATTGCGTGACGCTCCACGAACGAAGAGCAAGAGAGGCAGAGCATCTCGCGGGAATTTTCGTCACTCATCGGCGCACCAGTCACGGATGCATTTACTCCATGCGTGAACCATAACATTTGCGTCAACCCGAAGTGCCGGAGGCACGGCAGGATGTAGCATGGGGCGTGAGCCCCATGGGTGCTGGTACCAAACGTCAGCAAAGCCCCGGAGGGGCGACAGCAATCTCTTCGCCGCAATGCGAACATTGGTAGTAAGATGGAGGTAGGGAAATAAAAAGAAGCGGGCTGCAGCGTTCACGCGGGGAATTGGAAGAAGCCGGCAAAAAGATGGGTGGCAAAAAAATCGGAAAGCAGAAACCT